>JAGBWB010000396.1 GCA_017629975.1 Lentisphaeria bacterium | reverse complement strand
TCACTCAATCAGCGTTCACGCTGATTGAACTTCTGGTTGTTATCGCCATCATCGCTATTCTGGCTGCTATGCTTCTGCCTGCTTTGCAGCAGGCGCGTGAACAGGCGAAACTTTCAAATTGTTTCAACAATCTGAAAACCTGCGCTTCTTTTTCCCAGTATTATGCCTCTGACAACAACGACTGCGCTCCCTTTGCCTTCACGACAACGAAAACGCCCTATCAGGGCTATGCGCCGGTGGCTGTGGGGTCGTGGTTCAATTTGCTTGCCCCCTATGCGGGACTTTATAAGTACGGCTATTACCGTGTCACCACCCGTCCGGGGAAGCTGGTTCCCTCCTACAAATGGGGACCTTTTTCCTGCACATCCAGAAAAAAGGCTTACGGCATCAAAACTTTTGGTGCCAGGATCGATTTCCTGAGCTCCATCCATGCTCAAGGTCCTTACGCGGCAGGGCCCGCACAGATCAAACAGCTGCGCTGGTCCAAGATGCGGAAGCCTGCCGGCAAGGCGTGGCACGTGGATGTTCAAAGGTCAGATTCTGTTATGACTGCCAATTTCAATGCGGGAGGAAATTTTAATGGATTGATTTTCAGCCACAAAGGCGGAAAAATCACTCCTCTCAATCACATGGATGGGCATGTGTCAACCAACTATCCTGCCCGGCTCAGCCTGATGCACCATTCAGAAAACGGCGTTATTTATAAACGCGGCGTCTTCTATTACTATTACTGAATCTTGCGTAAAACTTAAAAAATAAGGGTTGCTGCAAAAACTTGTGTGTTGCGGCAACCCTTTTTATATTGCGGGAAGAACTCTTAAAGGCGGCAGGTTTTCCAGAAGAACTCTTCTTTCCACTTTTCATCCCTCTGTTTCAGAGCTTCGTACTCTTTCTGATCGGCGGGGCAGGGCGCTTTGCTGATGATGCGTCTGAGATAGGAGTCATGGCGGCAGAGCGTTCCGTTGATGATGTCCTCTTCGGTGATTTGCGCCATAAGTATTTCCCGGAACGTGTTGCGTCCCCGGTCATAAATGATGAAAATCCGTCCGTCTTCCGATTCAACGGCGTCGGGATATGAGATGCTGCGTTCCGGGGTTTCGGCATCGTCGAGCTGAAGAGCGCAGGACCAACTGGCGCCTTCATCTTCTGAAAGTTTCGCCACAAGGTTTCTGCGGAAATCATGCGCTTCATTGTGGATGAGCAAAACCCTGCCCGATTTGAGACGGCGCAGAAAGAAACGGGAACTTGCATTGGGAAGACCGGTGAAAATTCCGTCACTCCAATTGGTTCCGGCAAGATCGGTGGATTCTGTTTTGACCAGCTGGCGTTTGATATCCCGCGCCAGCATGAGCAATGTTCCGTCTTTGCGTTCAAGGATCATGGTTTCGTCGAAGTCGGGAGAGAGCTTTTTCCCCGCAAGGCAGTTGCGCCATGTTCTGCCCTGATCGCTGCTGCGGCAGTACTGGTAATGATCGTGACACCAGTTGTAGGCGCATAAGAGCCAGTCTCCGTTTGAAAGAACAGTGGGCTGAGTACGCAGAAATCCGTTGGTAATATACTGAGGTTTTCCCCAGACGGGATTTTCTGCGTCAGGATCTTCACAGACTGCCGCCCATAACGCCAGATGACTGGTGTCGGTGATCTTCCATTTTTCCCCCAGATAACGCTGAGTGATAAACATCCACATCCGGTTGAAAGGATCCAGCCACAACTGGATATCTATGGCGATATATTCATTTTTCATGTCGCTTGCCACGACGGCAACAGGCGTACTCCAGCTCCAGCCCTCATCATCGCTTTTGATCAGAAGATTGTAGTTATCCGGCGCCGGTTCCCCGGTGCCTCCTGAATACCACCCTGCGTAAAGTCTTCCTTTTGGGGTGCGCAAGATGGTGGGGCATCCCTGCCAGAAACGGCGGGAAAGCTGAAATTCCTCCCCGGGAGAGGTGTTGACAATGACAGGGACCATGGTATCAGGATCACTTTCTTGTTGGAGCAGTGTAAGAAAAAAGGCGCCTTCCGCATGAGAAAGCGCCTTTGGAAATCAGCAGAACTGATTATGCCATAGCCTGAGCAACAGCAACAGCCACGTCGACGGAGGCGCCGACCATGGGGTTGTTACCCATACCGATGAGACCCATCATCTCAACGTGGGCAGGAACAGAAGAGGATCCTGCGAACTGAGCGTCAGAGTGCATACGGCCCATGGTGTCAGTCATGCCGTAGGAAGCAGGACCGGCAGCCATGTTGTCGGGGTGCAGGGTACGTCCGGTACCGCCGCCGGAAGCCACTGAGAAGAAGGGCATACCCTTTTCGATACGCTCTTTCTTGTAGGTGGCCATGACGGGATGCTGGAAACGGGTGGGGTTGGTGGAGTTGCCGGTGATGGCGATGTCAACACCTTCCAGCCACATGATGGCGACGCCTTCGCGGACGTCGTCAGCACCGTAGCAGCGGACAGCGGCACGCTCGCCCTTGGAGTAGGCGCGCTCGGAAACCACTTTCACTTTGCCGGTGGCGTAGTCGAATTCAGTTTCCACACCGGTAAAACCGTTGATGCGGGAAATGATCTGAGCGGCATCCTTGCCGAGACCGTTGAGGATGACGCGCAGGGGTTCTTTACGGGCCTTGTTGGCACTGCGTGCCAGACCGATAGCGCCTTCAGCAGCGGCGAAGGATTCGTGACCGGCGCAGAAAGCAAAGCACTTGGTCTCATCGCGCAGCAGCATGGAAGCGAGGTTGCCGTGTCCGATACCGACTTTGCGGTCATCGGCAACAGAACCGGGGATGCAGAAGGACTGGAGTCCTTCGCCCAGGGTCTTGGCGATTTCAGAAGCGACGGTCTGACCGCGCTTGATGGCGACAGCGGCACCGACGAGGTATGCCCAGCAGGCGTTCTCAAAACAGATGGGCTGGATGTCGCGGACACGCTTGATGATGTCCAGACCTTTGGATTCGGTGATCTGCTTGGCTTCGTCCAGAGAAGCGATGCCGTTGGCTTTCAGGAAGGCTTCGATCTGGGCGATCCGGCGTTCATAACTTTCAAAAAGAGCCATGATAATTACTCCTTAAAATATCAATTACTGCTTGCGGGGATCAATGACCTTCACCGCATCGGCGAAACGGCCGTAGGTGCCGGTGAACTTCTTGAGAGCTTCGTTGGCATCCATGCCGCCTTTGATGGCATCGAGCATCTGGCCCATCTTGATGAACTGGTAGCCGATGACATGATCTTCATCGTCGAGGGCGATGGCGGTGACGTAGCCTTCAGCCATTTCCAGGTAACGGACGCCCTTGGCGGAAGTACCGTACATGGTTCCGGTGATGCTGCGCAGGCCCTTGCCCAGGTCTTCCAG
>JAGBWB010000033.1 GCA_017629975.1 Lentisphaeria bacterium | reverse complement strand
GTTCGATGGTGACATTTTCCAGCTTGATGCCCAGATCTTCGGTGATGCAGGTTCCGCCGGTCAGGATAGCGATATCCTGGAGCATGGCTTTGCGGCGGTCGCCGAAGCCGGGAGCCTTGACAGCGCAGATGTTCAGGATGCCGCGCATCTTGTTGACCACCAGAGTGGCCAGAGCTTCGCCTTCCACATCTTCAGCGATGATGAGGAGGGGCTTGGATTCCTTGGCAACAGCCTGCAGCAGGGGCAGCAGATCGTTCAGGTTGCTGATCTTCTTTTCGTGGATCAGAAGATAGCAGTCATCGAGAGCAGCTTCCATGGTTTCGGCGTTGGTGACGAAATAGGGAGAAAGATATCCCTTGTCGAACTGCATACCTTCGACGACGTCGAGAGTGGTTTCCAGAGTCTTGGCTTCTTCGACGGTGATGGTTCCGTCCTGACCGACCTTTTCCATAGCTTCAGCGATGATGTTGCCGATGGTGGCGTCGCTGTTGGCGGAAATGGTGGCGACCTGAGCGACTTTGTCGCTGACGCCGACGCTGATGGCGGCGAGTTCTTTGACCACGACTTCAACGGCCTTTTCGATACCGCGTTTCAGTTCCATGGGGTTGGAACCGGCGGTGACGTTCTTCAGACCTTCGCGGTAGATGGCTTCGGCGAGAACGGTGGCGGTGGTGGTACCGTCGCCGGCGATATCATTGGTCTTGCTGGCGACTTCCTTGACCATCTGGGCGCCCATGTTGGCGTAGGGGCACTGGAGTTCGATTTCCTTGGCGACGCTGACGCCGTCCTTGGTGATCTGGGGGGAGCCGAATTTCTTGTCAAGAACCACGTTGCGGCCCTTGGGACCCAGAGTGGCTTTGACAGCCTTGGCAAGCAGGGTCACGCCTTCGAGAATGCCGCGGCGGGCTTCATCGGAAAAAATAAGTTGTTTAGCCATAATAAAATTCTCCTTGGAAATGGACTTTGTGTTTACGCTCAGCCGACGATGGCGAGGATGTCATCCTGATTGACGACTTTGTATTCCTTGTCACCGACTTTGACTTCGGTGCCGCCGTAACGGCTGGTCAGAACGATATCACCGACTTTGACGTCAAAGGGGATCTTGTTGCCGTTTTCATCGTTCTTACCGGTACCGAGAGCGACAACGCGGAATTCCTGGGGTTTTTCCTGTGCGGAATCGGGGATGAAGATACCGCCCTTCATCTGTTCCTTGTTCTCGCAGAGCTCCAGCAGGACGCGGTCGCCGAGGGGTTGGATGTTAGCCATTTTTTAATTCTCCTTTTATGAGTTGTTTTGGGATTGTTCCCGTTAAAATTTTTTTGCAGTAACAGGTCTGAACCTTTGGAAAAGGGCTCAGACCCGTGGGGTTCACCGTGATCTTATTTGACCACTTCAGCGTCGATCACATCGTCACCGGCGGGCTTGGGACCGTTGCCGGCGTCGCCCTGGGGCGGAGGAGTTCCGGCTCCGGCGGCCTGCTGCTGGGCGTAGACAGCTTCACCCATCTTCATGGCCAGCTGTTCAAGCTCCTGCATCTTGGCTTTCATGCCTTCGGTGTTGTCATTCTTGATCTCATTCTTGAGAGCTTCAAGTTTGGTTTCCAGTTCGCTCTTGACTTCGGCGGGGACCTTGTCGCCGAACTCATTGATCTGCTTTTCAAGCTGATAGACCATGGAGTCGGCACGGTTTTTGGTTTCGACCTTGTCTTTCAGAGCCTTATCCTCATCGGCGTGGGCTTTGGCTTCGTTGACCATCTTTTCGATTTCAGCATCGCTCAGACCGCTGGAGGCGGTGATGGTGATGTTCTGCTCCTTGCCGGTGCCTTTGTCTTTGGCGGTGACATGGAGGATTCCGTTGGCGTCGATGTCAAAGGTCACTTCGATCTGGGGCACGCCGCGGGGAGCGGGAGCGATGCCGTCCAGTTTGAAGATTCCCAGCTGTTTGTTGGCGTTTGCCATTTCACGCTCGCCCTGAAGCACCCGGACATCCACAGCAGGCTGGTTGTCGCTGGCGGTGGAGAAGATCTCGCTCTTGCGGGTGGGAATGGTGGTGTTGCGCTCAATGAGTTTGGTCATGACGCCGCCCATGGTCTCAATACCCAGGGAGAGGGGAGTCACATCAAGGAGCAGCACGTCATTGACTTCGCCGCCCAGCACACCGCCCTGGATGGCGGCACCGGCAGCCACGACTTCGTCGGGGTTGACGCCCTTGTTGGGATCCTTGCCGAAGATGTTCTTTGCAGTTTCCTGCACCTTGGGCATACGGGTCATACCGCCCACAAGGATCACTTCTTTCACGTCGGAGGTGGAAACTTCAGCATCTTTCATGCAGTTCATGCAGGGGATGCGGGTACGCTCAAGGAGGGGATCGCAGAGCTGCTCCAGCTTGGCGCGGGAAAGGGTCATGTTCATGTGGACAGGACCGGAGGCATTCATGGTGATGAAGGGCAGATTGATGTCGGAGCTCATGGAGCTTGAAAGCTCGCATTTGGCTTTCTCAGCCGCCTCTTTCAGACGCTGGAGAGCCTGAGCATCGGCACGCAGATCAACGCCGTTCTCTTTCTGGAACTCATCGGCAAGGTAGTTGATGATGAGCAGGTCAAAGTCATCACCGCCCAGCATGGTGTCGCCGTTGGTGGCTTTCACTTCAAAGACGCCGTCGCCCAGTTCAAGGGTGGAGATATCAAAGGTACCGCCGCCAAGGTCGTAAACGGCGATGGTTTCGTCGCTTTTCTTGTCAAGTCCGTAGGCAAGAGCGGCGGCGGTGGGTTCGTTGATGATACGCAGAACTTCCAGACCGGCGATCTTACCGGCGTCTTTGGTGGCCTGGCGCTGACTGTCGTTGAAGTAGGCGGGAACAGTGATCACAGCCTGAGTGATGGTTTCGCCCAGAAAGGCTTCAGCATCGGTTTTCAGCTTCTGGAGGATCATTGCGGAAATTTCCGGAGGGGAGTAGCTCCGGTCGCCCACCTGCACATGAGCGTCGCCGTTGGGAGCGCTGACGATCTCGTAAGGCACAAGATCACGCTCGCGCTGGGTTTCGGCATATTTGCGGCCCATCAGACGTTTGATGGAAAAGATGGTGTTCTTGGGGTTGGTCACAGCCTGACGCTTGGCGGTCTGACCCACCAGACGCTCACCGTTCTTGGTGAAAGCGACGATGGAGGGGGTGGTGCGGGCGCCTTCGGCGTTGGGGATGATCTTGTATTCTCCGTTGTCCATGACAGCCATGCAGCTGTTGGTGGTTCCGAGGTCGATACCGAGAATTTTAGCCATGATTGAATCTCCTTCATGTTCCGGGAGCCCTTTGCGGCGGGCGCCCATTTGTTTTTATTGTTTTGCAAAAACATATAGGCAAAAAGCGTGCCAACATTGAAAAGAGGGGAAAAAATATCAAAAAAAAGGCGGAGTGTGCCAAATTGTCACACCTTGTGTGCCATGACCCACCTGTGTGACACAGTGTGACAAAAGTGTGACACATCTTGAAAAAGTGCCTCCCGGGAATTATATTATATAGACTATGCTTATCTTGAAACACCCCACTCTTGCGGAGTTCACTGTCAAAAACTCCCGTTTTGTTGCCGAGGCCATTCCGGTGGATTCCCCCGATGGCGCCCGGGAGATCTGGCACGCCCAGAAGGCAAAGTATGACAACGGCGGACATATCGTCTACGCCTTTATCACCGGTCCTCAGGGAAATGTGATGGGGTGCTCCGATGACGGTGAACCTTCAGGCACCGCCGGACGACCCATGCTGGCTGTCCTCAAGGGCAGCGGACTTACCAATGTGATCGTCACCGCCGCCCGCTGGTTCGGAGGAACAAAGCTGGGCACAGGGGGATTGGTCCGCGCCTACTCCGACTGCGCCCGGCTGGCACTGGAAAATGCCGTCACCTGCGAACTGCTCCCCATGGCCCGTTTCGGCATCGTGCTGCCCTATAATTACTACGAACAGGCCAAACGCCTTTTTGAAGCCCACGGTTTCACGGTTCTTGCAGAAGAGTTCGGCGCCGCCGTTACCCTCTCCGGCGAAATAAAAGAAGCAGATGAGTCCCGGTTCAAAGAAGAACTTTCAGAACTCACCTGCGCCAAATGCCGCTTTATTTGAAAACTCAGTTCCGGCAGCTGCGGTTTGCGCCGGAACTGAGTGCTTTTGATCTTATTTTACTTCCATAAGAGAGATGTCATCCACCCAGACGGTGCCGTTGGCGTTGAAAAGTCCCACGCGGAAATAAGAGACTTTGCTTTCGTGGACCTTCGCAGAAGTGGTGAACTCAAAACTCCAGCTTGTCCAGTCGCAGCTGCCGTTGACCAGATTCTTTTCAGGGAAGAAGTGGTTCCGGTCATCCCAGAGGTTGAGTCCGAAACCGCCGCCCCGTTTGACGGGTTTCACATTGTCAAGTTTCGCCACGCACTTCAGACGGTAGCGGGTGTTGGGTTTGAACTTAAAACGGAAATACTGGGTCAGCATGAAACTTTTGCCGGAGTTGGCAAAGAGTTTCAATGCTCCGGGAGCTGAAAAGAAAACCTTGTTGTCATACTCTGCCCGGTCGCCCTGAGCCTTGTAGGATTGGGCGATCCATCCGTGATAGATGCCCTTGATGTAGTGTCCCCAGTGGGTATTGGTCTTGCCGTGTTTTTTCAGGGTGTCAAAGGAGCCGTCAAGGATCAGTTCTTCTCTGGCGTCAATGAGCTTGCCGAAGTTTTCCAGATCGTGGAACCCCTTGGCGTAGGGACTCCAGATGTAGAGGGCATGGCGGGTGCCCTGTTTGGCAAGGACACGGTTGCGGCAGAAGTTGATGGGGAATCCGGAGCGCTTCAGACCGGGAAGGCTGGTCAAAGGAATGGCAATCTTCACTGTGAAGCCTTTGGCCTGTTTCACAACAGTGACTTTGGCGTTGGAGTTCCACTTGATGTCAGGTACCCCCTTTTTGCCGAAGACCCGGTAACGCTGGTCGGTCAGAGAACCGGAGCAGTTGGCAAGAAGCTGATAATAGACCTTGCCGTCCCCTGCGGGATCCAGGAAAAGCTCCACAGAGCTGTCGCGCCACAAATCAGGATCATCAGGGCGGCGTTTGGGGGAAATGAGCTGCTGCATCTCAGGTTCTTCACACTCAAAGGTCACTTCAAGGGCATCTTTGGTGTAGGCGGCGGAAACAAGAGTCTTCACCGTTTCGCCGGTTACTTTGCCGAAGGGGATGAGAGAGACCTTTTTCCCGGTGGTCAGAGAAAAGCTGTTGACGGCGGAACTGCGGTCAAGATAGCTCTTTGAGGCGGTGCGCAGGGGTTTCACAAACTCCCTGCGGAAGAGTTCGATGCGCCGTGCCTCAAGGGAGTTGGCTTTCACCTTTTTCTGTGCGGCGTTGAAACGGGCATCCAGACCGTCCAGGAATTTGGGGGAGTAGATGGTGTTCCAGATCTCGTTGTCAGAGGGAATGCTTGCCACAGGACCGATGTCGGAGTTGATGACTCTTCCGGTGATCTTGTGGAGCCAGATGTTTTCAAAATCGGTCATGATGGACTGCATCTCTTTTGAAGCGCTGCCGAACATGAGTTTGTAGAACTCATCCATGGCGGACTTGTAGTCCATGTTGGAGTTCCAGGAGACTTTGCAGTAGATGTAGTGGTTCAGAGCGAAATAGAGGAACCGGTCGCACTCGGACTCCATGAATCCGCCGAAAATATAGGGGGCGCAGCTCTGGTAGTATCTGCCCACAGCCAGGGGCGTCCAGGCGGGGATACCGGGAAGGGACTGGGTGGAAACCTTGTTGGCGTAGTTCCAGACATGGACTTTGGCATTGAGTTTCTGAGTCCACTTTTTCAGAAGATCCAGATCGGCGGCAATGGCTTCAGGCTGTGTCTGCCAGGGACCCCGCTGCGCCAGCATCACCACGATGTTATCCTCAAGTTTTTCTTCAGGAATGGAGCGGTAGGGCCAGTAAGCCATCATGCTCAGTTTGCCGGGAACGCCCTCAGCTTTCATCCGTTTTGCCCAGGCGTTGACAGTGCCCCAGACCATCTTTGAAGCCATACCCTCTTTGCCTTTTTCCATCTCATACCGTGCCTTGCACTTGGGGCACTGGCAGGGGAAAAAGCTGTCCTGGGGCATGACGTCGACATAGGGTTTGTGGAATGTGGAATTGGTCCAGCCGGGTTTGCCGTCTCTCTGGAGAATATTCCGGGTGGAGGCATCCTTGCCGGTGAGATAGGCTTTCAGATCCTGATAAAGCTCTTCAATGACGTTACTTGAAAAGCAGATGTGGCCTGCAAAGTGGATATCAGGATCGTTCCGGCGGATATTGTTGCGGGTGAGAGCAAAGTATTCAGGATTGCTCTTGCCGAAACGCTGGAGCAGCTTGTTGCCGTTCATGCCGTGGCAGCAGGGGAGATACGCTGTTTCGCCGCGCAGACGCAGCAAATTGATATTCTTGGCAGGATTGATGGTGGCTTTGCGGTTTTCGCCCTCAAAGTATTCGCCGTCCCAGAACGAGGAGTAGCGTCTGTGGGGCATGTCGGGGCGTTCAGAAAGGTCGATCTCAGGGAGTTTCAGGCTCTTTTTGCGGGGCACGACCGTTCCCAGTTCACCGGGGAAGTAGAATCTTGCGCCGCAGAAACGCTCCAGAAACTCATAGACGCCGAAAAGCGTGGCGCGCTCAAAGTGGAAACTCCACGCGCCCCCCCGCTGAATGGACCATTTGATGTTGGCTTTGGGATCGTCCCTGCCGGCGATCACAATGTTTTTTCCGGAGCTTTTGATGTAAAATCCGTCACGGATAAGTTTTTTGAGATCCAGTTTCAAGGAGTCGGCAAAGGGACCCGACCCCACATAGATGTTATAAGCGCTCCCTGGCGTTTTGGCAATGGGGATCTTTTTTCCCAGGATCTGCGAAAGGAACATTTGCAGCTCCTCCGCCGCAAAGGCGGTCACAGGGGAGGTGTTCTGAACAACGATCCTTACGTTGGAACCGTTGAGTTCGTGGATCACCTTTTTCCCGGAACGGTCAAAACGCGGCTGCGCCTGAAGCGGCAGCATCGCCCCTGCGGCCATGATCAGCAGGGCGGCACAAATAAATTTTTTCATCTTTTTCATTCTCCTTGGTACTTATCTTCAGCGGACATCCACGACGATCCTGCCGTATGATCCCGCAACTGAAACTTTATTGCCCTTGAGGGTGACACCGGCGCTCTTTTCAAGGATCACCGTTTTGGCGTCAGCTGCAAAAGGCAGAAGATAATCCTTTACGCTCTTGTGGAAATCGGCGTAAACTCTTGAACCTTCTTTCTGAGGGATCACAAAAAGAGCTGTGGCGTCGCCGATCTTTTCGGGGTTGAAGTAGCAGCGGTAGCCTTTCATCTCCAACACAGTTCCTTTGGGGACGATCTTTTTCCCGGGTGAAAAGTGGGAGGGATAAGATTTGTTCCATGCGGGGATGATGAATGCAAGGCGGTTTTTGGCGCGTTCAGAGTGCTTCAGGGCGCCCACAGTGGGATCAAATCCCAGCACATTGCCGATCTTGCGGACTCTTTTGCCGTTTTCAACTTTGCCCATGAATTCTATCCAGCGGTCGGGGAGGTCGGCGGGATCGACGAATCCCCCCTTGACGGCGATCTCAAAGCGGGGATTGGCTGCCGTAGCGCCCCGGCGTTTGAAGGTCATATCCTGCACCCCTTCAAAGTCATAGGGACGGGTGTCGGCAACGATTTTGCCATTCTTGCGGAGAAAGACCTGAGCCCCTTTACCCGGAGTCTTCTCTGAGAGCTGGAACTTCTTGATTTTGGGGATATATTTTTCGTAGAAGTCGTAGTTTTTGCCCATTTCCATGTCGCTGTCCTGCATGGTGGAGATCCCCATCACATTGAGATCCCGTGTGAGAGTGATTTTGCACTCCGCGCGGCAGGAGCCGTTGGGGTAGAAGCTGTAAACGTAATCCCAGATGCAGTAGAAGTCATTGACCTTGTCATGTTTCAGCTCTGCCGCCATAAGTGCGTCAAAGGTGCAGATGCCGGTCTTTTCAACCACGCGCACTTCCCGGCCTTTGAGGATTTGGTTCTGGGGGAAAGGTTTCCCATCCAGCAGATAGACGCGGCTCAAAGTCCGGGTCGCCTGAAAGTTGTGGAACGCTTTCACCGCCGTGGCTTTGGGAACCGCCCCCTTGCTGATGGCAGGCAGAACACGGAACTTCTCTTTTGAAAGCACGCCGCAGATCCGGTGGCTCTTATTAGATTTTTTGCCGATGTCGTCTTTGGTGTATCCGTGACCGGGCATGGTGATCTCAGAGCCGCTGTATCCGTGGTTGCCGCTGAGGATATAGACTCCTTTCCGGGGCGCTTCGGGGTAGATGTGCATGACGCCGGTGGAGTCCCCGCACCAGTGGAAACGGCCGTAATATTTCCCTTTCAGCATGATGTCGCTGTCGGGGATCTTTTTATCCACCA
Source organism: Lentisphaeria bacterium (assembly GCA_017629975.1). GTDB lineage: Bacteria > Verrucomicrobiota > Lentisphaeria > Victivallales > Victivallaceae > UBA1784. The sequence goes on along the minus strand of JAGBWB010000033.1, from coordinate 6,342 downwards.
GAGCGGAGTAGGAGTAATTGAACTGTTTGTTCCCTCCCAGTCCGCAAATACGGACAAGGTCGGTTTTTTCATCCCATGAACTCCGCATGTAAAGGACGCTGCCCCTCAAACAGACGGTCATGGTCTCGGCTCCTGCCAGCGCTGCCGCCGCCAGAAGAAGAAGTGCAAGAATATGTTTTTTCATTTTTTCCTTTCCTTATAAAGAGATAAAGCTGCAATTGAAAACTCTTTTTTTAAGATAATCCGCAAAGGGAGCCTTTTCAATCTGTTTTAGCATAAAAAAAGAACTTTCTTCACTTTTTTGACAATGGGCAGTGGAAAAATCAGAAAATCTGTGCTATCTTATGCCAACTGTTGTTTTTTTTAAGGAGTTTTTATCATTATGGCAACCAAATGGATCTCTCACCGGGGAGAGTCTTACGACGCTCCGGAAAATACTGTGCCGGCATTCCGCCTGTCACAGGAAAAGAAAACCGACGGCATGGAGTGCGATATCTACTTTACCAACGACGGTAAAGTCGTCTGCAACCATGACGGCGATACCGGGAGAGTCTCCGGGAACTTTATCAAGGCAAGCGTTTCTGAAAGTTCCTTTGCCGGATTGCAGTGCATTGACGTTTCCAACGGCAAAAAAGGGTACGAGGGGACACGGATCCCCCTCTTCATCGACACGCTCCCCTATCTGGGCGAAGGACGCGAATATTATGTGGAGATCAAAAAGGGCGACCTCAACATGGCTCCCGAACTGATCCGCATCATTGACAACTCAAACATTCCTCAGGAACAGATCGTCATGATCTGTTTTGATGACGCCGTGGTGAAGTTCTACAAGGAACTGGCCCCTGAACGCAAGGCACTGCTGCTGGTGGGGGGGAACCCTGTCCCCGACGCCGAAGTTGTCATTGAAAGACTCAAAGCCTGTCACGCCGACGGTGTGGATATCCGTTTCTCAGACAATATTGACGAAGCCTATGTGGCAGCCATCCGCGCCGCAGGATTCAGCTTTGCCGTCTGGACTGTTGACACCCCTGATCTTGCCAGAAAGTATCTTGAGCTCAAGGTGGATGCCATCACCAGCAACCGCGCCGCATGGCTGCAGGAAATGTTCCGCTGACGCAACACAACTGAAGAAAGTTTTTATATTATGGAAAAGAAATCAAACCTTTATGCCATGGACTTCATCGACTCCGATCATCTTGAGTCCATGCAGCTTGAACGGATGAAAAAAATCATCCGCCACGCCTTCAACAATGTGGAGTTCTACCGCAACCGGATGAGAAAATACAATCTCACCCCCGACTCCATCAAAACCCTTGAAGATGTGGAAAAACTCCCCTTCATGGTGAAACAGGATCTCCGCGACACCTATCCTTTCGGACTCCTTGCCGTTCCCCAGTCCGAAGTGGTGCGGCTCCACGCCTCAAGCGGAACCACCGGCAAACCCATCGTGGTCGCCTACACCAAAGAGGATCTTAAAGTCTGGACTGAAGTGGTCCACCGCGCCCTTGCCAACTGCGGACTGACCAACTCTGATATCGTCCAGATCTCTTACGGATACGGACTTTTTACCGGCGGTCTGGGCGCCCACTACGGCGCTGAAGATCTTGGCGCCACGGTGGTTCCCACTTCCGGAGGCAACACCCGCCGCCAGATCATGCTTATGCGCGACTTCGGCGTCAACGCCATCTGCTGTACACCCAGTTACTTCATCCACATGATCGATGAAGCTGCCAAGAGCGGCATTGACCTGCGTGAACTCCCCATCCGCGCCGGTATCTTCGGCGCTGAACCCTGGACCGCAGGTATGCGGAAATATGTTGAGGAAAACGCCGGTATTGAGGCATTTGACATCTACGGACTTTCTGAGATCATCGGTCCCGGCGTCGCCATTGAGTGCCCCTGCCACAGCGGACTTCACGTTTATGAGGATCACTTCTACCCTGAGATCATTGATCCCGATACGGGCGAATCACTCCCCGACGGCGAATACGGCGAACTGGTGCTGACCACTCTGAGCAAGTATGCCATGCCCATGATCCGCTACCGCACCCGCGATCTGACCCGGATCATCCCCGGACGCTGCGCCTGCGGCAGAACGATCCGCCGGATCGACCGCATCTCTTCACGCAGCGATGATATGTTCATCATCCGGGGCGTGAATGTCTTCCCCTCTCAGATTGAAGCCGCGCTTTTGAGCGTCAGGGGAACCACCCCCAACTACCTTATCACTCTGACCAACGACAACAGAGGCATGGACAATGTGGCTGTTGAAGTTGAGCTTTCACAGGAAAAGTTCAACGAGCTGGGCGAAAATCAGGAGCCTTTCCGCCGTCAGGTTTCCGCCATGGTGGAGTCTGTGACCGGTATCCGTATCGCCATCGCGCTGAGAGCTCCCGGAACGCTCCCCCGCAGCGAAGGCAAAGCCAAGCGGGTGGTTGACAACCGCACCCGCAGCTGAAAAAGCTGAAATATGATCGGAGAAGTGCTGCAAAGAACCCTGAAAAGCTTTGCCGCACTTCTTTTTTGTCCCGTATGAAATATTATCAAATCACAGGAGATTTTTATGAAAATACGTTATGAACAGCTGACTCCCCATGAGGCTCTGGAAACCTACTGCGACTGGATCGTTTCACAACTGCCCCAATACGATCATCTTCTCGGCTACTCCTGGTACCGGCTCTTTTATGCGCTCCGCACGTTGCTGCTGGGGGCAAAACTGCTGAACCGCCCCGACTACGCCCAGTGGACATGGCGCCAGATGGACCGCTATATCGGCGAACAGCTCCCCAACGGCGCCTTTACCGCCAACCACCGGGGACGCCTCGGCGAAGAGATGACTCAGGAGGAAATAGAAGAACTTCTGCGTACCGGCAATATCAACCTTGCTGACAACGGTTCCAATATCCACGGATTGCTCCAGGGCGCCTTTGCCGCCGATCCGGAGCGCCGCGCCCGCTATCTCGCCGCCGCCCGCAAGTGGCTGGACTGCTGGGTCCCCCTCTGGGCGCTGCCCGACGGGTCCTACGGCAACGGCATCTGGCAGGGACAGAAACTCAATGCGCCCTACTCCATGGCGATCAATGTCTGCTCCGCCTTTGCCGCCTGCACGCTCTTCACAGGCGAAGAGCGTTATATCCGCAACGCGGAGCGCTTTGCCATGTTCCAGTGCGACCACTGGCACCCCTGCGGTGTGCCGATCCGTTTCACTGTCTACCCCCAGCCGGATCACCACAACCTGGTGGGGGATTACAGCCGGATCTATTACATGCTTGAAGGTTTGATCTGGACCCACTACGTCACCAAAGACAGTGCCGTCAAAGAGCGGATTGAAGAAAGACTGACCCAGTGGATTGAAAAGGATCTTCTGAAACGGTGGCCCGAAAACAGGGAGTGGTTCAACATGTGCAGGTGTAATCTTGACCATATTGAACACGGCGATTACGGCGACAGCGGCGATGATATCGTGGGATTTTTCTGGCAGGCTGCCAAATGCTGCGGGATCCCCCATCTCTTTGCCTATTACCTCAACCACATTGAGGACAGAGCGGATCTGCGCCGCTGCGTGGAAAAGGGTCAGAAGTTCCTCTGCCATCCTCTGAAAGCGCATATCCTTGCGGTCATGGCAGATGAATCTGAACCCAGCTTCTGCTTGCAGGCAACGGGATTTGCCGGATTGACTGTGGCTTCAGCCATTGATCCTGAATCCATTTTTGACGCCTATAAGTTTTAACAGATCAGACTCATGGGAGCTGACAGGGGAGCGGCCAGAGTTCGGGCAGCTCCCCTAATTTTTTCCGTTTGGCAAGGGCGTTGGGACAGAGCTGCTCCGTCAGCTGCCAGAAGGCTTTTGAATGGTCAAGGTGCTGCAAGTGGGCAAGTTCGTGGCAGACCACATAGTCGGCAAGTTCAAGGGGCAGGAGCAGAAGTTTCCAGCAGAAACTGATGTGTTTCCGGCTGTTGCAGCTTCCCCAGCGGGTGGCGGCGCCGGTGACGCCTACTGAAGCAGGAAGCAGATTTCTTGCGGCGCCTTTGAGGCGGCATTGCTCTTTCAGCAGCTCCAAAGCCGTGCGGCGGTAGAGTTTTTCCAGATTCTCCCGGACTTCAAGAGGAGTGCCCCGGGGAACGAGGATCTCATCGGCAGTGACCAGCAGAAGACGCTCCGAAAACAGAAGGCGCCTCTCCCTGCCCCAGAGGGGAAAAAGCTCCCCTTCTGTGTAGGTGCGCCGCAAAGGAGCGCCCCGGCGGCGGAACTCCGCAAAGGCTCTCTCAACCACATTCAGATTGGAGCTGAGAAGCTGAAGCACCCTTTCTTCCGGAAGATTTTCCGGGGCGTGGATCTCAAGAACACCCTCATCGTTGACCCGGAACCCCACCCGTTTCCGCCGGGCGGAGCGGAGCAGCAGATATTTGCCGTCAAACATCTTCAGAGCGCCAGCTGAAGCGCAAAGGTACGCAGCGCCAGCTCCAGATTGACGTTGTAGTTCAGGGTGCGGCAGAGTTCCTCAGATTGTTTGAGGACAAATTCCCCCCGTTTGGCAGGAGTCATGGGCAGAGGTGAAAGTCCCTCCATCAGGTCGGGGTGGGGGAGCTGCCCCGGAGCAATGCCGCAGGAAAGCATGAAAACCTGTGAACAGTAGGCTTCGATCACCCCCAGAAATTTGGCGCGGCAGCGCATGAAGGCACCTGATATCTCATCATTTTTTCTTGCTTCAAGCCTTTTCCGCAGAGCGTTGTCGCCGGCATTTTCAGCGGCGATGATGGCATCGTCAAAGCGTGAGCCCACCTCTTCTTTGGCGTCATTTTCAAGGTTTTCCGCAACTTTGATAAGCACCGTTGCGGCGGATTCGGCGCGGGCGGGATCGTTGACGCCGTTGAAGACCAGTTCGTGCATGGCACCAACCACCTCTTTTTTGCCGGAAAAGTCAAAGATCCGCTCTCTGTCGGGGAGCCGCAGCTGCTGGCAGCGGGAGCGGGTGGTGGCAAGAAGTGAGCCGGGATTGGCTGTGCAGAGGATCAAAGTGGTCTCCCGGGGGGGCTCTTCAAGAGTTTTGAGCAGGGCGTTCTGGGACTCCCGGTTCATGCGGTCGGCTTCATAGATGATGCCCACTTTGCCGCCGCCGGTGCTGCCTGTGAGGTAGAGTCCGTTCATAAAGGCGCGGATCGTATTGGGTTCCGGATTGACCAGTTCCCCCACCCGGATCTGATACATTTTCCCCACAGGTCCCAGGGTATGAAGATCCATATAGCTCCCTTTGGCAAGGGCGCGGCAGACGGGGCAGTTGAGATCCGGTTCGCCTGAGGCAAGGGGGGCGGGACAGGCGGCGATCTGCGCCAGCAGCACAGCGAAGCTGCGCCGGGTCTCTTCAGATTCAGAGATGATCATGAAGGAGTGGGCAAGTCTCCCGTTGGCGCGGGCGGTGAGAAGTGAATTGACCACCTCAGGATATCTCTGGCGCATTTCAGATAAAAAGTTCATCTGCGGCCTTTCTGACTCTTCCGGCGACCTCTTCGGGGGTACCTTCGGCGTTGATGACTTTCACCCTTTCAGGCTCCTTGCGGGCGATTTCAAGGAATCCCTCTCTGACGCGCTGGTGGAAGGAGCGGTTTTCCGCCTCAAAGCGGTCATATTGTCCTGCCGTTTCCTGCCGTAATCCTGCGCGGCGGAACCCGGATTCGATATCAAGATCAAAGACGAGTGTCAGATCAGGTTTGCGGTATCCAGCGGCAAAGAGATTGAGGGCGCCGATCATCCGGGTGTCAATGCTTCTTGCGGCGCCCTGATAGGCGGTGGTGGAGTCATAGAAACGGTCGCAGAGAACCACCGCTCCCCGTTCAAGGGCGGGGAGGATCACCTCTCTTGCGTGCTGGCTCCGGGCGGACTCCATAAGGAGCAGCTCCGTTTCGGGGTGGAGCACCTCACTGCCCCGGTGGGTCTTGAGGATCTCCCGCAATTTTTCGGCGAGGGGGGTGCCTCCCGGCTCCCGGGTGGTGACGACTTCCATGCCCCGGCTTCTCAGGGCTTCGGCGAGGAGCCGCAGCTGGGTGCTTTTCCCGGCGCCTTCGGGACCTTCAAAGGTGATAAATTTTCCCTGTTCTGACATAATAGATCATCCGCATGTGGGTAAGTGAAAATAATGACAAGGATATAAAATAGCGCAAAAGCTCTCTCTATTCAAATCCCTTTTTCAGAAAAGCCTCTGAAAAAGCGCTTTTCTCAAGGCTTTGTCCCCTTCACGGGGAGGTAAAATATTTTTTTACAAAAAACTTTTACAGACCGCTTTTTATTTTTGAGAACTCAAAAATGAAAAGCGTTACTGAAAAAGGTTTGGGAAAAGGGGGTGG
>JAGBWB010000395.1 GCA_017629975.1 Lentisphaeria bacterium | reverse complement strand
TTGAGGATCTTCAAGGTGGAAAGCACACCGGCACCGGCATGGTCACCGGTGTGGTTGTTCGCCATGAGGGCGATGTCAAATCCGCCTTCGGTCAAAAAGGATTCACAACCGGGTTTCACGATGAGATTGGGACCGCATTTGGTGATGGGATCGGGGGTGTCAGAGATCACAGTTTCCCACTGGACGATACGCAGATCCGCATCCTCAAGAGCGGGCTTGATTCCGGCGAGGAGCTTGGAGGCGTTGCCTGCGAGCAAATACTCTTCGGCATCTTTGTGGGGACAGACGTCACCGGCAATGGCGATCCTGACAGAGTCGCCCGCTGCGGGACGGATTTGAAATTTTCCGTTGTTTTCTGCGAACATGATAAATGTTCCTTTCCTGAATTTTTATTATCTGCTTGCCTTGTCAATCTGACTTGCGGCAGTACTCAACTTTTTCCAAATGGGGTGTTTTGCATTTACAGAACTCCGGCGCAAAGCATTGACGACCCCTGAACAGCTGGAAATACGGCGGGCATCAACAAGTTTCACCTTGCCGTCTGCCATAAGGACCTTGATCTGCTGAACGCCGGGACGCGGTTTGGCAAAGAGAATGGGGAACTCTCCGCCCCGGGGGAGTTTCTGGAGAACTCCGAGGGCGCCCCCAACATATGCCCAGGAGCAGTTTCTTTCAGTCAGTTTCCCGAAGTCGTTGATCTTCAGGAGCGCAGGAGAAATCTTTCCGGGACCGCAGATCTTACGCAATCCTGCCACTCCGGCGGGTCCGGGGAGGAACCCCCGGTTCTGTTTGATGACGCCCCCCATCTGGAGCCAGAGTTTGCCGAAATCCTCTGAGGGCGCTTGTTTTCTTTCCGGGGCGCGCATCTCCTTTTCGGCGGGGTGGGGACGGTTTGCCACTTTCCGGGCCTGCTGCAAAGCGCGGCCGTAGGGGGTGGCGCAAAGGATTCCGCAGCACACCAGTGCCGCTGCAATTGAAAATGCTTCATCATAATTTTTTTCTCCTCTTCAGAATTGTTTATGACTCTTTCAGAACCAGTTCTGCCGCAACAGGATTGTGGTCTGATGCCTGACGGTCGGGGAATACTTTGAAAGAGTTCACTTCAAAACTCTCTTTCGGGTAGGCGCAGATGAAGTCGATCTGCTGATCTTCGCCGCTGATGGAACAGGTGCAGCTTGGGGTGTCGGGATCAAGTTCATTGGCAATGAGCCAGTGCTTATGGATATAGTTCCATGTGTCTGTTCCCTTGAAGGTGTTGAAGTCACCGGTCCAGATGCAGGGATAGAACTTGTTGTCAATAATGGTGTCGGTGATGAGTTTTGCTCCCATGGTGCGGTAAAACTCGCTCTTTTCAAACTCTCCCTGGAACGAAAAGTGGCACACCGCAAAGTAAAAAGGCGTGGGGGCATTGACCTTGACGATCAGGGCGGAACGGGGTTCGGCGCCCTCAGGGGTGGGGAGCAGCAGCCTTGCTTTCACTTCCATGGTGTAAACAGAAAAGGCGCCGACGCCGTATTCGCCGCCTTTTTCAGTGGTCACAAGGGAGCGGGAAAAAAGATAGTTCATCCGGGCACCCCGGGCGATTTCCAAAGGCGCGTTCACCTCAGGGACGCGTCTGGTATAGACTCCCAGCTCCTGAAGCCCTGCCACATGGGGGCCGATTTGGTTTATGACCTCCGCCAGACGGCGGCAGTCGCTTTTGCCGTCCATGCCGATGGTGGAGTGGACATTGTAGGAAACAACTTTGATTGCGCTCATAGGAATTAACTTCTCTGTTTGAATATTGATACCAGTGACATATTGTAGCACAGAATAGGAACTTTTTCAAGAACGATATTTTATTTTCTGCTGTGAAATAATTGTTTTTTCAAAAAAAATTCTGAATTGTTTGAAATAGAAGTGAAAGTGTGGTATTTTAAAGAATAGTATTTAAGAGTCTTTTTATTTTTGTAAAAACATGCAGCAGGGCGGAATTTATGATTTCAATACCTTTTTCCCGGAAAATAAACTTTACACTGATCGAACTGCCGGTCACTACTGCACAACAGAAGTTTGTTTCAAAATTAAAAAATGACACCTCCTTACGCCCGTCAGGGCGCACTTCACGCCTGACGCAGTCAGGCTCTTCACATCTTCACACGCCAAAGGCGTTCTTCACTCAATCAGCGTTCACGCTGATTGAACTGCTGGTAGTTATTGCCATCATCGCCATATTGGCTTCCATGCTGCTGCCGGCACTTCAGAAGGCAAGGGCGAGAGGTCAGGGCGCTGCTTGTCTGAACAACTTCAAGAGCTTTGCTGTGGCGACCTCTCAGTACACCGAAGACAACAGAGGTGTCAATATGCCCTACTGGAACAACACCGGGAGCAGTGACAGTACCGGCTCTTTTATGTACGAAAAGCCTTTTACCGGGCACGGAAAACCGGGAAACTCCAACAAATTCGGGTTTCTCGGCATCTATATGGGAACCAACAGACAGGGTATTCTCGGCGGTATCTATTATCCCACCGATCCCAAAAAGTTTTACCGCAGTAAATTTATGTGTCCTGCCAGAGACAAGATGGAACGCCCCAAAACCACCGGCGAAAAAATATGCTTTGTCGGCATCAATAGTCAAAGCACCGGCTCATCTTACAGTATCAACCGCTGCCGCTATCCCAGCCGCATGGCAGTTCTTTCTGAAACAAGAACCGGCGCCCAGTTTTCACCGAGCACCAGTTCAGATTACTACTATATGACAAGGCTTATGCCCCTCCACTCAGGACGGGTGACCATCAGCTACTGGGGCGGAAATGCCGGAACCATTTCACTCAGCAAGATCCCTGCCTCCAAAAAGAAAACTTTCTGGTCAGGCACGGCAACAGATAATTTGTGGTGATTTATCTTGCCTTAATATAACACTCTGAGGAACAAACAAATGAATAAGACCAAGATTTCCATTTTGACGGCGGCTGTCTTTCTGACAGCTGTTCTGCCCGGAGCCGCACCTCTTCAAGCGCCCCGGTTCAACCCCAAAGCAGTCAGTCCCCGCTATTACAGGTGTGACTCCAAGGTGAAGATCACCATTGCCGCCAAAGGCAAGGCGCTCTGCGAAGTGGTGGTCAGTGACCGGAAGAACCGCGCCACTGTTCTGGCAGGGCAGGAGCTTTCCACCTATCTGAGCCGGATCATCGGCTCTCCGGTCCCTGTGGTTGCCAAACCCACCGGCAAGGTCCCCGCCTTTATTCTGGGGAGCGCCGGAGCTGAAGCTGTCAAATGCGACCTGAAGAAAATTGACCGTGACGGCTTTATCATCAAAACTGCGGGCAGCAATATCGTTATTGCCGGTATTGATAATTTTGACAGGCGCACAGGCTCCATGGAAAGGGGTTCTCTCAACGGCGTTTATGAATTTCTGGAACGCTTCGGCGGAGTCCGTTTCTACTTTCCCGGCGAGATTGGAACCATCGTCCCCCGCAAGACGGAGTGGGTGCTTCCCGGTATTGACATCGCCGACCGTCCCGACAATCAGTACCGCCGCACCTACTGCACCGGCGTCAGAAATCTCGGCAACGGCAAGCTGACCGGATACGGCGATATGAAAATATCCGATATCAAAAATTACTCTTCATATCAGATCCGCAGCAGCACACTGGTGCTTCCCAACTGCCACGGACTTGCTGAACTCTCTCTCGTTAAGCGCTTTGCCAAGACAAAACCTGAAATTTTCGCTCTCAGAGACAACGGCAAGCGTCATGACGGCTCCGTGGTGACCCGGGGCAGCGACGTTGAAGGACAGCTCTGCTTTACCAATGATGAACTGAAAGAGGTGATCTATCAGGATGCAAAAGCCTTTCTTACCGGGCAGCCCGCTTCCTCCCGGGGGATCCCCCGCTGGGTGAAGTCCCGCCACAGTCTCCCCTTTTTCAACATCATGCCCAATGACAGCAACTATGCCTGCCGGTGCTCAGGATGCTACAAACATTACACCGCAGGTCCCCAGGCCTCCAGCAACATGATCTGGAAGTTCAAAACCGACATCGCCCGGAGACTTCAGCAGGAAAAGATTCCCGGTTACTGCACCATGATGGCGTACTCCAACTACCGTTTGATCCCTGAGGTGGATATCCCCTCCAACGTCATCGTCATGCTGGCTCTCACCGGTCCCTGGAACGAACTCAATCCCAGTCAGGCGAAATTCTATCAGCTCCTCAAAGACTGGAACCGTAAACTCAACGCCAAGACCTACTTGTGGACCTATACCAACAAGTGCAGCAGCCTGATCCCTGATGTGCCCAACTTCACCCCCCGCGCTGTGGGGAACTTCTTCAAAAAGACTGCTCCCTGGAGCTTCGGTTCTTTCCTTGAGTCTGAAACCGACTTCTGGATCTTCAACTTCATGAACTTCTACGTCTTCGGCAAGGTCATGTGGGATGTTACCACCGATCTTGACGCTCTGATGGCGGAACACCTGAAACTTATGTACGGTCCCGCCGCACCTCAGATGAAGGAGTTCTACGAAACCCTCGAACGCCACTGGCTCAAGGACATCATGAGCAATATCCGCGAAACCACCGCAGGCCCCAAGACCGTCGTCCCCTCCCAGTATGAGATCTGGACTAAAATCTACGGCCCCAAAGAGATCGCACGGATCAACAAACTTTTTGATGACGCCGAAAAAGCCGCCGCCAAAGATGCAATGGCTCTGAAACGCCTCAAATTCATGCGTAAAGAGATGTGGGGCAGAGTCCTTGACGGCGCCCGCCGCTTTGAAAAGCACAACAGCGACAACAAACTCTGGACCATCTATGTCAAACCTGTGAACGATAAAATCACCATTGACGGCAAACTGGATGAAGCCCTCTGGAAAAAGGCCGCTCCCGTCTGGATGCTCCCCCGCACCAAAGAGAAAGTGGAGGTCCATACCCGGGTCCGGATGCTTGCCGATAAAGATTATTTCTATGTGGGCATTGAATCCGATGAACCCCACACCTCAAAAATGCTCTGCGGCAAACGCAAATTTGACGAAAATGACATGTGGCGTGACAACCTTGTTGAACTTTTCTTCGCAGGCAAGCACTCTGACAATACCATGTATCAGATCATGCTCACCAGCGACGGAAAGGTCTGTGATCTGCGTTCTGTCAACAGCGTCAAGGATTTCAACTGGAACAGCGGTCTTGTTTTCAAGCCCGGTGTGATCCCCGGAAAAATGTGGGTGGCAGAGGTGAAGATCCCCCGCAGATCTTTGCCTGAGATCAAAGGCAACTCTTTTGCAGTGAACTTTACCCGCGGAAGAAAACTGGATCCCGCTGTCAAAGTCGTTGAACCCTATTACACCTGGAACAAATTTGTCAGGCAGCGTCCTGAAAATTGCGGGACTGCCATCATCGGCGAAAAGCCTGAATCAAGCTCCATTGTTGGCATCGGCGACTTTGATGCCCCTGTTTTCAAGCGTTTCATGCGGAAGGGAAAAAATAGCTGGTTCACCCAGCAGAAGATGATCGTTGACCGGGAAATATTCCGCACGGCGGGTGTTGCGCTCCGTTTGGAAGGGGTGGGCAGCAACAAGGTGCGTCAGTATATTCCCCAAAAGAAATTCAAATCCAATACCCGCTACAAACTTTCTTTCTTTATCAAGCTCAAAGGAGTGTCGGGAGGCAAAGAGGCTCCCCGTGGAGGCGTCACCTCTGATGTCCGTTTCGGCAACGGAGGACAGAACTCCGTTTTCCATCCCTTCAAACAGGCTCTGAACGGCAATGTGGAGTGGACACGGTTTGAGTTTGAATTTACAACTCCTGATAAAGTCGGGGTAAAAACCAAACCTTACATCGGTTTCTATCTGCACGAGAAGTGTTCCGGCGCCGCATGGATCGACCATGTGGAACTGGTTGAGGTGAAAAAGTAAACCTTAAAAAAGGCATGACTGCAATGAAAAGTTTTAAATTTATATTTACAGCAGCAGCTCTTCTGGCGGTTGCAGTGCCGCTTCAGGGAAGTCAGGCGACAGCGTCGCGTTTCAATCCCAAAGCTGTGAGTCCCCGTTCTTTCAAGTGCGACAAAAATGTGCAGATCCCCATCGGAGTCAGGGGCAGGGCGCTCTGTGAGATCGTCGTTCCCGGCAACCGGACGACCGCTTTCGCAGCGCAGGAGCTCGCCGCCTATCTGAAACAGATCATCGGGAGCGAGGTGAAGATCCTCCGCCGCGCATCCGGAAAGGTCCCTGCCTTCGTGTTGGGCGCTCCCGGCGCAAAACTTGCCGGATTTGACCTCAAGAAACTGGACCGCGACGGTTACATCATCAAAACCGTCGGCAAAAATATCATCATCGCCGGAAACGAAGAAGCCTCCGCTTATCTGCCTAAGACGGCAGGGTGGAATGAACGCGGCACCCTGAATGGTGTTTACGAGTTTCTGGAGCGCTTTGCCGGAGTCCGTTTCTATTTTCCCGGGGAGATCGGTACCATCGTTCCTGAAAAAAAGGAGTGGGTACTTCCCGGCATCGACATCATTGACCGCCCCGATAATCAGCACCGCACCACCTACTGCGTCGGTCTGAAAGAGCTGGGCAACGGAAAACTGAATTTTTACGATGAGAAGATCGCCGGAGATGTCCAGCGTCTTTCCGCTCTTCAGCGGCGCAACAGCACCTTGAATCTGCCCAACTGCCACGGTCTTGCGGAGCTTTTCCTTGTGCAGCGTTTCGCTAAAAGCAATCCTGAATTTTTCGCCCTGCGTGAAAACGGAAAGCGTCACGACGGTTCCGTGGTGACAAGGGGCAGTGACATTGAGGGGCAGCTCTGCTTTGCCAGTGAAGGCTTGAAAGAGGTGATCTTTCAGGATGCCAAAGCCTTTCTCTCCGGCAAACCCGCTTCTTCCCGCGGTATAAAATACTGGGTGAAGTCCCGCCACAGTCTGCCTTTCTTCAACATCATGCCCAATGACAGCAACTTTCCCTGTAAATGTTCCGGGTGCAACAAGCACTATACTGCCGGTGATCAGGCGGCAAGTGACTTTATCTGGAAATTCAAAACGGATATCGCCCGCAGACTGCAAAAAGAGAAGGTTCCCGGCTACTGCACCATGATGGCGTACTCCAACTACCGTGATATCCCCAAGGTGGATATCCCTTCAAATGTGATCGTCATGCTGGCCCTGACCGGCCCCTGGAACGAACTCAATCCCAGCCAGGCGAAATTCTATCAGCTCCTCAAGGATTGGAACAAAAAACTCAACGCCAAGACCTATATGTGGACTTACACCACCAAGTGCGGCAACTATATCGCTGATATCCCCGGATTCACCCCCCGTGCCGTGGGAAGTTTCTTCAAAAAGACCGCCCCCTGGAGTTTCGGCGCTTTTCTTGAGTCCGAAACGGACTTCTGGCTCTTCAATTTCATGAACTACTATGTCTTCAGCAAAGTCATGTGGGATGTCTCCACCGATGTGGACGCCCTGATTGATGAACACCTGAAACTTATGTACGGTGCTGCCGCTCCTCAGATGAAAGAGTTCTATGATACTCTTGAACGCCACTGGCTCAAAGATATCATGAGTAATATCCGTGAAACCACCGTCGGACCTCAGGCGGTCATTCCCTCCCAGTATGATATCTGGACAAAAATTTACGGCCCCAAAGAGATTGCCAGAGTCAACGGACTTTTTGACACAGCCGAAAAGGCCGTTGCACGCGATGCAATGGCTCTGAAACGCGTGAAATTCATGCGCGAACAGATGTGGGGAAAAATCCTTGACGGCGCCCGCCGCTTTGAAAAGCACAGTCAGGACAACCGGCTCTGGACCATTTATGTCAAACCCGTCAGCGGTCAAATCAAGATTGACGGCAAACTGGATGAAGAGTTCTGGAAACAGGCATCCCCCGTCTGGATGCTTCCCCGGACCAAAGAGAAAGCTGAAGTCCACACCCGCGTCCGGATGCTTGCTGATAAAGAGTATTTCTACGTTGGCATCGAATGTGATGAACCCCATACCGGCAAGCTCCTCTGCGCTCCCCGCAAGGCAGATGAAGTCGCCATGTGGCAGGATAACCTTGTGGAGCTTTTCTTTGCCGGAAAGCCTTCTGATGATTTTTTCTATCAGATTATGCTGACCAGCGCCGGAATGGTCTGCGACCTCCGGAATACGCCCGGATCCGTCAACAACAAGTGGACCAGCAATCTCACCTATAAACCCGGTATCATCCCCGGAAAAATGTGGGTGGCAGAGGTGAAGATCCCCCGCAAATCCATGCCTGAGCTCAAGGGTGATCAGTTTGTGGCAAACTTTACCCGCGGCAGGAAACTTGATCCCTCGGTCAAGGTGGAGGAACCCTACTACACCTGGAACAGATTCCTGAAACAGAAAGCCGAAAACTGCGGTCGAGCTGTGATCGGTGAAAAGCCGGCATCAGACTCCATTATTGCCATGGGTGACTTTGACGGGGCCTTTAACGGAAAAGGACGTTTCATGAGAAACGGGAAGGATTTCTGGTGGGTGAACAAAAAGATGATCGTTGACCGCAAGATTTTCCGTACTGCGGGAGTTTCCATGATGCTGCATAACAACGGCGGCGACTCTCTGCGGCAGTATATCTC
>JAGBWB010000394.1 GCA_017629975.1 Lentisphaeria bacterium | reverse complement strand
GATTTGCAGAATCTTCAGGATTGACCAGAGAAAGTTTTTCACGGATCAAACGTTCTGTGCGGAAAAGTCCCACGCGGCAGTGGTTCTGCAAAAGTTCTCCGACGGTACGGACACGGCGGGCTCCCAGATGGTCGATATCATCAGTATGACCGGCACCGTTACGCAGTTTCATCAAAGTACGGGTAGCTTCCATCAGGTCGGACTGTTCCAACACCCGGGCTGTGGGGGGATTTTCCAACTGATCGAATTTCAGTCTTTCGTTGATTTTGAAACGACCCACCGCACCCAGATCGTAACGCTTGTTGTCAAAGAAAAGCCGCTTCAAAAGCAGAAGAGCGTTACTTGTGCTGGGGGGATCACTGGGACGCATCTTCCGGTAGATTTCACGGAGTGCTTCATCAGGAGTACGGCAGGCATCCTTGGTGAGGCAGTGAACAAGATAGGCATCTCCGTTCGGGGTGTAAACGAGATCCACACTCTTGACTTTCGCTTCGGAAAGGATCCGGACAATATTTTCATCAAGTGTAGTAAGTTCATCCACAAGCATTTCGCCGGATGCAGAATACACCGGTTCAATAGTATGGAAAACAGAAAGATTTTCCGCTTTCAGAAGCTGGGCAGGAGACATGCTCTTGATCTGATAAGCAGCGGAAAGGATATCACGATTGGTCTCATAACCGATCGCACGCAGGAAAGTTGTGATCAAGAATTTTCTTCTGCGGCGCTGACGGTCGAGGTAGATATAGATAAGGTCATTGATATCAAACTGGACTTCAAGCCAGTTTCCCCGGTCGGGAATGATACGGAAAGAGTAGAGAAAACGTCCGCTGGAATGGCGGGCCTTTTCAAAACAGATACCGGGGGAACGGTGCAGCTGACTGATGATGACACGTTCGGCACCATTGATAATAAAAGTACCTCTTTCAGTCATCATGGGGATCTCACCAAGAGAGACTCTCTCGGTAAAAACTGCATCTTTGATTTTTAATTTAAAATCGGCAGAAAGAGCTGCATTGTAGGAAAAACCATCCTTGATGCAGTCCACCACTTCTTTTTTGGGATATTCAATATTATATGAAACGAACTCCAGGACCATCTGTTTGTCAAAACTGGCGATGGGGAAAACATCGTTAAAGACTTCCTGCAGTCCCTGATTTACCCGTTTATCAGGATCGGTGCCGAGTTGGAGAAAAGATTTGTAAGAATCAATTTGGACCCCGATCAGATCCGGAATTTCCAGCACTTCTCTCAATTTACCATAATTCACACGTTCAGGCATTATTACCACCCCATTTATCGTTGTGTGTAGCAGTCTAATCAAAAACGCAGGCAAAATTTATCCTGCGAAATCCGCGGACAGCCCGAACCGCGAATTTTTTACAAATAAAAACACAGGAAAGCGGGGGGCCTCCTCTGGGACGTCCCCCGCATTTCCGACCGGATCAAAACCGGATCCGGCAAATGAAGTCGACTTACTTGACTTCGACTTTGGCACCAGCGTCTTCAAGCTGTTTTTTGATCTTGTCAGCTTCTTCCTTGGACACACCTTCTTTGATGGCCTTGGGAGCAGCTTCAACGAGATCTTTGGCATCTTTCAGACCGAGACCGGTGATAGCGCGAACTTCTTTGATCACGTTGACTTTGGCAGCGCCGGCGTCAGCGAGGATCACATTGAATTCAGTTTTTTCTTCTGCAGGAGCAGCGGCGGCAGCAGCTGCGGGAGCAGCAGCAACAGCGACAGGAGCAGCAGCGCTGACACCCAGTCTGTCTTCAAGGGCTTTCACCAGTTTGGAGAGGTCGAGAACAGAGAGTTTCTCGATGTAGGAAATGAACTGTTCCATTTCCGCGGTAACTTCGACTTTGGCTTCTTCAGACATTATAGTCCTCCATGTATTTTTTATTAATTGGGCTTTTCTTCAAGTTTGTTTTTGTAAGCATTCAAGACATTGAGAATGCTTGCGGCCTTTGCATTGAGAACTCTCACGAGACCAGTGGGTACTGCCATGAGAAGGCCGAGCAGCTGAGTGCGGAGCTGATCTTTGGTGGGAAGACTGGCCATTGCCATGACTTCTTCAGCAGAAAGCATACCGCCTTCAATGTAACCGCCTTTGGCTGCAAGGATATTTTTGGTATCCTTGGCAAATTCTTCAATGATTTTTGCAGTCTGACCGGGATCATCGGCACCGAAGATCACAGCTGTATCGCCGGAAAGTTTGGTCTGGGCGATAGCAGTAAGACCTTTGGCTTCCGCCACTTTGGCAAGAACACGGTTTTTCAGCACGTGACAGCTTGCGCCTGTGGATGCGATCTTAACGCGGAATGCTGCAAGTTCTTTGGCTTTCAGTCCTTTATAAGAGACGAAATAGATAAAGGATGCACCTTCAAGAAGGGCAGCGATTTCGTCAAACATCTGGACTTTTTCAGCTCTCATAGTTCTGGCAGTACTCATTCTTTTGCCTCCTTATCCAAACCGCGGAGATCAACACGGATCCCGGGGGTCATGGTTGCGGAAACAGTGCAGGACTGCATGTAAATACCTTTTGCAGAAGCAGGTTTCGCTTTGTTGAGAGCCCGGATCACGGCAATGCAGTTTGCTGCAAGAGCATCAGCAGCAAAAGAAAGTTTGCCAACAGGAACCTGCACGCAAGCTCCTTTATCCGCGCGGAATTCCACACGGCCGGCTTTTGCTTCTTTAACAGCATCAGCGATCTTTTCCGTCACGGTACCGGTCTTGGGGTTGGGCATCAAGCCTTTGGGACCCAACTGACGGCCCAGGGGACGGACCTTTGCCATGGCAGAGGGGGATGCGATGAGAACATCAAAATCAACCCAGCCGCCTTTGATCCTTTCGATCAAATCTTCGAAGCCAACAAAGTCTGCACCGGCAGCTGTTGCTTCGTTACGATGACTGTCATTGTCAGAGATGACGGTGACAACCACCTTTTTACCAGTTCCGCTGGGCAGGGGTACTGCACCGCGAACGGTCTGGTCGGTCTGCTTGGGATCCACACCCAGCTTGAAAGAAAGTTCGACAGTCTGATCGAACTTGGGCTGGGGCATTTCCTTCAGCACGTTGAGCGCATCGATGAGCTGATAAGCAGATGTCTGCGTGATCTTCTCACTCTGTGCTTTGTAAAGTTTGCTGCGTTTAGGCATCGACCACCTCGATTCCCATGCTGCGGGCAGTGCCGGCGATGATTCTGTACGCCGCTTCCTCGCTGCCGGCATTCAGATCGTTTTTCTTTGTCTCCACGATCTGAAGGATCTGTGCCTTTGTGATCTTCCCAACGATCTCACGACCGGGATTGTGGGAAGCAGAGGCTACTCCGGCAGCTTTCTTGATAAGAACAGCAGCCGGGGGACTCTTCAGAATGAAGGTAAAGGAACGATCCTGGTAAACAGTGATCACGACAGGAATAACAAGACCTGCCTGAGCCTGTGTTGCGGCATTGAACTTTTTGCAGAAGTCCATGATGTTCACGCCGGCGGATCCGAGGGCCGGACCGACGGGGGGTGCAGGGTTGGCTGCACCGGCAGGGATCTGCAAACGAATCTCCGCTGTTACCTTTTTCGCCATTTGTTCCTCCGTATTTGCGTTCCGGTTCGGACTGGCAGTATCCTCCCGAGACCGCAATGCGTTTTCTGTATAAAACGAGTTTAATCAAACAGAAAGAATTTTATTCTTCATCCCGTTCGACCTGCCACAACTCTACCTCAATAGTATTATAACGGCCAAAGATAGGCACTGTAAGTTTGAGTTTTCCTTCTTCAGCATCCACAGCACTGACAACCCCTGTACTGCTTTCCAGAGGACCATCCGTAATACGGACATGATCGCCGATCTGGTAAGTAACTGCGGGACGAACTGCATCCTCCTGCTGATCGGGACCATTGATCCAGATACCGATCTCTTCATCAGACATGGGCATGGGGTTATCCCCGCCGCAACTGAATGTGATCACGCCCTGAACGCTGTGAATGAAAGTCCAGACGAACTCATTTCTTTCGCCGTCTTCTTTATATAATTCCATACGGCAGAAAACATAACCGGGGAAAAGTTTTCTCCGTGTCTCTTTTTTCACGCCGTTTTTTACTTCAACAAGTTTTTCAGTGGGGATCAATACTTCATACACAGGAATGGAAGGATCCTCAAGTTTGATCTGCCCTTCAAGATTGTCCCTCACCCGGTTTTCCTGTCCGGAAAGTGTATGCAGAACGAACCACTGACCTTTACCTGTATTATCCATCTTGTTCACTCCTGAAATATGCTGATTTCTTTTGATTTGTACGGTTGTACCGCTGATAACAAATTGACCTTGGTAAAATCAGAACGTGGTCAAATACTTTACCACTTTGAAAAGGACCTGATCCACAACTGTAATAAATGCAGTACTTACTGCCAACGCTACGATCACAAGAATCGTGGACTCGAAAAGCTGATCGCGGGTAGGCCAGGAGCTTTTCCGCATTTCGTCCACAGTGTTTGTGAAAAAGGATCTGATAGAATCCGTCACAGCACCTGCTATTTCCGATATAGATTTTTTCCTGTCCATATCCGGTATCCTTTTCTTTTTTTCTTACTGTTCAGTCAATCATTTAAATAAAAAAATGGCAGGGGCGGCAGGGTTCGAACTTGCGACCTGCGGTTTTGGAGACCGCTGCTCTGCCAACTGAGCTACACCCCTATGATAAAAACCCCGGATCCATCCGGACCCGGAATTTGGAAGAAGACCTTACTTGGTCTCCTTATGAAGAGTATGCTTCCGGTCAAATTTGCAGAACTTTTTGATTTCAAGACGAACG
>JAGBWB010000393.1 GCA_017629975.1 Lentisphaeria bacterium | reverse complement strand
GTTCACAGCCAACAGCATGAACTGCCTCTGTGAAGCGCTCGGTCTGGCACTGCCCGGTAACGGAACTATTGCCGCCACCTCTCAGGAGCGTATTGAATATTGGAAAAAGGCTGCCAGAAGAGCCGTTGAAATGGCTCTTGATCCTGAAGCTCTGCCTGCACGCGCTTATGCCACTGAGAGCAGCTTTTTCAATGCTCTTGCCCTTGATATGGCCATGGGGGGAAGCTCCAACACAGTTCTCCATACGCTTGCTGTGGCAACTGAAGCCGGAGTCAAACTGGATCTCAAGCTGATCGATGAAGTCAGCCGCAAAACCCCCAATATCTGCAAGATTTCTCCCTCCAGTGCTTTCCACATGATCGATCTGCACAATGTGGGCGGCATTATGGCGATCCTGAAAGAGATCAGCAAAGTTCCGGGAGCTCTTGACGGAGCTGCTCCCACCGTTTCCGGAAAAACTCTTGCTGAGAATTACGCTGACGCCCCTGCTCCTGACGGAACCGTGATCAGGACTCTTGATAATGCGTACAGCAAATCTGGCGGTCTTGCCATCCTTTTCGGAAATCTGGCTGAACGCGGTTCAGTTGTCAAAGCTGCCGGTGTTGACCCGAAAATGCTGACCCACCGCGGTCCGGCAGTGATCTTTGAAAGTCAGGAAGAGGCATGTGAGGGGATCCTTGCCGGAAAAGTGAAACCCGGTGATGTGGTGGTGATCCGGTATGAAGGTCCTAAAGGCGGTCCCGGAATGCAGGAGATGCTTGCTCCTACAAGCTATATCATCGGCAGCGGTCTGGGCGACAGCGTGGCACTTATTACCGATGGCAGATTTTCCGGCGGTACCCATGGCGCCTGTATCGGTCATGTCAGCCCTGAAGCGGCTTCCGGCGGCACCATTGCTCTGGTTGAGCCCGGTGATATCATTGATATTGACATTCCCAACAGAACTTTGAAACTTGAAGTTGCAGATGAAGTGCTGGCAGAGCGTAAAAAACAGTGGAAAGCTCCTGTGAAAGAACTTTCCGGCTATCTTGCCCGCTACTCCCGGAATGCAACTGATGCAGACACTGGCGGTGTCTTGAAGTAAAAATTTTTTCTGCTCCCTGGCTTGATTTGAAAAAGTCAGGGGCTTTTTTTAATCCATAGAACGGAGAATATGTATGAAAGTCAGAATGGTGTTTTTATTGTTGCTCCTTGGAGTTTGTCTTTGGAGCAGAGAGTTCAAGAGCGGAGCGCATGCTATTGCCTATGAGCTTGACAAAACTCAAAAGAGCATGAAAGTCGTAGCAGAAACAGCCTATGATCCGGTCAAGGATGAGGGAGATTGTGTTTATACCCTCTATTGGAATCAGCGGACAAAATTTCAGCTTCAGAAATCAGTTCCTTTTCTTTCTCTGAAGCCCGGAACTCCCTGCTGGATCTTCCTTTCTCTGAAAGACGCGGAAAAAATCAAAAAAGGTGAGCGTTTTTCCACCCGGAGAATTGAAATTGAAGCTCAACGTGACGGTCGGTTCGGATTCCGTTCTGCCCAGAAGGTCTACGCTCCTGTCACGCCTTTGAAAAAGGGCAGGGGAGTGATTGAACTTGGCGGCAAAAAAATTCAATTTTCCGCTCCTGAAAATGTGACCGTATTTTCCAATGGTACCATTGAGGGGTTGCGAATCGGCGAAAGCAAGATGCGTGTGTATGGAGTGTTTTCTGAAAAGAAATTTGTTATTTCACGCGCCAATATCATTGTTGATTCAAGAAAAGACAACTTTGACCCTGCTCTGCCCAATGTTCTGGTTGCGGGTGACTCCATCAGCATGAATTACGAACAGGCACTTAAAAAAGCACTTGCCGGCAAGATGAATTGCAGACGTATAGACGGTAACTCCGGAGACAGCAACCGGGGCAGCAAAGCTCTTCCCCTCTGGCTGGGAGATGTTCCCGGAGCAAAGAGCCGCTGGGCGGTTGTGGTTCTCAATCACGGACTCCATGATCTCAAACAGAAATCTGACCCCAAAACAAAGAAATTTGATCCCCGCCATCAGGTTGAGCCTAAAGATTATGCGAAGAATATTGACAGGCTCTTGAAGTACCTGACTTCCCGGAACTATAAAGTCGTATGGTGTACAACAACTCCTGTGCCCGGAAGTTCTTACGGCCTTTACGCCCGGCGCAAGGATGAGGATCTTGTCTACAACAAGATTCTTGAGCCGGTGTTGAAAAAGTATCCTCAGGTCACTGTTTGCGATCTGAATGCTGTTGTCCGCAATTCAAAGGTGTTTGATGAGTGGCGCAAAGGAACCAATGTTCACTTTAAAACTGAGGAAGAGCGCAAACTTCTGGGAGACGCTGTTGCTGCTGCGATCCTCAAAGCTGCGGGAAGAAAATAACAGAAGTTGATCAACCAATAAAAAATCCCCGGAATTCACAAGTTTGAGTTCCGGGGATTTTTATGCTTTACTCTCATGCTCTCAATGAAGAGGGCAGGGGAGCAATGGAGAAATTTCAGCGTTTGACGCGGGCGTTACCAGCCCAGATGCTCCAAACCTGTTCCTCATCAGCAGGCTGACCGTAGTCAGTCAGGTGGGTGGTGGCAAGAGCACCGGTGGCCCATCCGAACTGGATCCATTTTTCAGGTTCCCAACCTTTGAGGATGGAGTAAAGGAATCCGCCAACAAATCCGTCGCCGCCGCCGATACGGTCGAGAACATGGATTTCACGGGGTTCAACAACGGACCATTCGCCGTCAATGTTGGTGATGGCACCCCAGAGGTGGCAGTTGGTGTTGACAACCTGACGCAGAGTTGTAGCAAAGGCGTAGGCGTTGGGGTAGGCGGCCTTGACGCGGGTGACCATTTCTTTGAAGTTTTCGATCTTTTCAGCGATACCTTTGCCGCCGGCTTCGGGGCCCTGGATCTTCAGGCAGAGCTGGAAGTCCTCTTCGTTGCCGATCAGGACGTCAGCAAGGCTGGCGATCTCAGCAAAGATGGCAGAAAGTTCTTCTTCGCGGTCCTTCCAGAAGGAAGCACGGTAGTTCAGGTCAAAGGAGATCTTGGAGCCGTATTTCTTGGCGGCGCGGGCAATTTCCAGACAGAAACGGCTGGTATCGGGAGAAAGAGCTGCGATCAGACCGGAAAGATGAACGATCTGAACACCTTCCTGACCGAAGATACGGTCAAGATCAAAATCTTTCACATTGAGCATACGGCCGACTTCACCGGCGCGGTCATTCTGAACGCGGGGACCGCGGCTGCCGTAACCGCTGTCGGCAAGGTTGAACTGGTGACGGAAACCCCAGGGACCGCCCTGTTCAAATTCAGGACCTTCATAGTCCATGTGACGGCTGGCAAGGTTGTCTTTGATCATACGGGCAATGGGGCTGCCTTTGACAAAAGCGGTCAGAACCTTGACAGGAAGTCCGAGATAAGAAACAACGCTTGCCACGTTGGTCTCAGCACTGGTGACCTGCATCTTGAACATATCGCTGCAGTGGAAAGGCTGTGCATCAACGGGGGTGAGACGGATACCCATGCTGGTGGGGACCAGCAGAGCATACTTGGCATCTTTTTTAAGTTCCAGAGACATTTTCTTGATTTCCTTTTTGATTAGTCTTGAAAAATGGACTTGCTTTAATATAACATCGTATTGAGGAAATGCCAAATCAAATATCAATGATTTTCCGATTTTTTTCTTCTCGCGCGCGCAAGCATATTTATATTGCCCCTTTTCCGGTTCTGAAAATTTCACTTTTTACCGACCTTCAAAAGAGAGTTTTTACGGGCCTCTGCGGCTGTGATCTTTTTGCCCCATCGGATATCCCTCTGTTGTCCAAGTCCCGTCAGAAGGCCTTTTTTGAGGCCCTGTTTAATATGGATGTAATGTCGCATAATGTATGTTATGTTAAGTTAAACAATAGTAATTCAGGGGATGTGTGAATAGTAAATATTTGATTATCATATTGTTGCACGGATGTTGATGAGCACTGTTAATAACTTGATGATGAATTTAACGTTGGTTAACGCATTTTTTGCCATGTGTTTTTCAAAAAGAGAAAAGTTTTTGAAAAACTGTTTTTTTCAGGAGTCCTGTTGCGAACAGGACGCGCAAACAGCTCCTTGGACAAGTACACTCCTTGGGACTTGGGGGACTTGGGGATCTCAAACAGATTTGATTCCCGAAAGAAGTTTTGGAATATTTTATTTTTTATGATATGGAAGCCCAAACTCCATGGAAAAGCCCCCCTCCCCTATCGAAGATCGGGAGTGAAAAAAATTTCCCGGTCTTGTGAACAGTCACTCAGACCGGGAATACAACATTAAAAAGCAGCTGCGAAAAAGGGGAAATTTACCGTCTGCCGTGCCCTCTGTGATGATGACCTTTCCGGGGAGGGGGAGGCGGCAGCGGACGATGATGCCGGCGGGGAGGCGGACAATGGACCACAGGCGGCGGGGTGACAACAACTGCCGGTGCCGTGACTGCAACAGGCTGCTGGGTCTGCAAGGCATTTTTCACAAGACCCACAATGTTGGCGGCAAGTCTGACTCCATCGTTCCCATGATGATGTCGGCCATGATGAGGACCGGCAGCAACGGGAAGTGTACAAACAGCAGCGACTCCAATGACCAGGGCAATTTTTACAGCTTTCATTTTTCTATCCTTTCTTTTTATTCAGCGCAGCTTTTTGCGCTCTTTCTGACCTTATAACGAAATACATATTGATTTTATTATTCTTATTATTAAAAAATCCTTATTATTTTAATAATTTTATCATTTTGATTTAATAATCAAATATTTCAATGGAATAAAATATTGAGATATGGAAAAAAAGCATCTTGTGTGCTATAGTATATAAAATGTAAAG
>JAGBWB010000392.1 GCA_017629975.1 Lentisphaeria bacterium | reverse complement strand
TCAGGGGAATATTTTTTCATCGCCGCATACATGATCTCAGCCTGTTCCCGGAACACGGCAGGACCGCCCCGTCTGGAACACTCAGGACAGTGTTCTGCAAATTCATAACTGAAAAGACCGGGGCAAGTACCGTTATCCTCGCCGAACATGATGTTTATAAAGCCCCCCAGACCGTGAACATTTGAAAAGAGTGCCTCAATGGATTCCCTTATAAAAGTCTTACCACTCTCTGTGGAGGTGCAGAAACGGTCATGCAGCTGGCGCAATTCGGGATGATCTTTGGCGGAATCGCAGGGATAAGCATGAGGTTTGAAGTCATCCATAAAGAATTTGGGTTCACTGAAAAAGACATAGATCTTAATGCCGTACCGGGCGCACTTTTCAACGGTTTTCTGCAATTTTGCAAAACGTTGGGGTGCATCCTTGCCGTGATCGGGAAAAACAGAGGAGGGCATGTCAAAAAAGTACATTGTCAGCCACAATCCGTTGATCCCCTCGTGGGCGAGTTTGTTCAGATATTCTTCAGGATAGTAATCCACATCGTTCATCAGCTCATCAATGAAGAAAGGCGGTCTTCCCGTAGGACCGAAAAAGCAGCGGGAAATACGGATCTTCACCTGAGCTTTACGGTGCCAGAAACCGGCGGTGCACAGCTCTTTGGCACACTCTCTGATCCTGTCTTCAAAGAAATAAACGCCCCGGCGCAAACCATCTTCATCTGACGCTGTCAGCTTGATCCCGGAGTCTGATGCTTCAAGCTCAAACTCCTCCTTTTCCCAGGAGTTTTCAAAGGCAAATGTCACAGGGATCCCCCCGGCAGCTTCAGTAACGCCCTTGGCGGTAAGAACCCGGCGCAAAGAGATCAATGCGGTCTCCGGGACAATGGCTCCATTTACAAATTCCACACTTACTCCGGAACATTTTTCATCATCTGAAAAATATTCCCGTTTCGCACTTTTCAAGGCATTTATAAACTGCTCCTGCCCCAGAGGAGGCTGAGGCAGAGCGGCATATTCATTCAACAACACTCTGTTCATTTTCAAATTCCGAAATTAAAGTTTTTGTTTCTCGTATCACCGCTGTCAGGCCAACAGCGCCAGAAAGCGCTCAAGTACAAATAATATCCTCCCGGTGAACGGGAGTTGAACGGCATTGCCGACATGCGCCGGGTGGAAACATGACCGTCAAAGTGGATAAGATTGGTCGCCGTATTATGACGGCCGAAGACACCGGCTCTCAAATAAGTTGTATCGTTGGCACCCTCATAATAGTAAGAGAGGTAGTCGTTGGAACACTCCGTTTCTGCGATGATCGTTGTCACTGAAGGTTTCAGGACTCGCGCCAACCGCACCGGAGTATCATAAAGAAAACGGCTCATGTTCCAACTGAGATAACCATTGCCTGAAGCAGGTTTGGGCGGCTGCCCCAGAGCAGGACAGGCGTAACGGCTCCGCGTGGGACCGCCGTTGGAAGGATAATAGATGCCTCCGAGAAAACTGCTGGTATCATCACCGAGATAAGTTGTCAGCAGCCCGATCCTTCCGTATTGGAGTGCTTTTCCCTGATTCCAGCATCCGTTTGAGGTATTGTAGGAGGATTTGGGACCGCCGTTCCAATAACTGAAGTACCAATCCTTGTTGTCAGTGACATACTGAGTTATGGCAAGTCCGATTTCCTTGAAATTATTCAAACATGAAGTTGCTTTTGCCCGTTCCCGCGCCTGATTCAAAGCCGGTAAAAGCATTGCGGCAAGAATGGCGATAATAGCAATAACAACAAGAAGTTCGATCAAGGTAAAAGTTTTCTTAAAACACATAGGAAGTCCTCTTATTTTATTTCAGTAATGGAAACATCATCAAACCACGCCTCACCTGCGGCGTTCCAGATCCAGAGACCGACAACGCAGGGAGTTTCAGGTGTTATGTAATCAGGCGTTTTGATTTCAAAGGTGCGTCTGTGCCAGTCGGTATTCCCGGAAATACGGATATTGGGACAGGCTTTTTGAAACTTACCTAAAGAAAGATAGGCTCCTGCGCCGAGTTTTCCGCTTATATTACGGGTCCTGAGGAAGAAAGAAAAACGGTAACGGGTATTGGGTTTCATGCCTTTGAACTTCTGTCCGGCAGAAATGCGCTGATTCATTTTATTCATCAGGTGCAGAGAAGCGGTTCCCGTCATAAAAACTTTTTTATCCAGTTCAGCGCGTTTGACTTTGTATCCTTCGGAACTCCACATTCCCCAGGCACCGGCATAGTAGGGGAAACGGGGCTTCTGAATTTCAAAATCACCGTCTTTAAGCAGATTTTTTTCAGCTGCAGCACCGAATTTCATCACGCCCCAGCGTTCTGTTGCATGGAACGATCTGCCTGCGGCAGGGCTCCATTGATAGTAAATCTCCTTTACTTTCTTTGCCTCCCCTCCCCTGATCGCTCTGTGGCGGGCGAAGTTCACAGGGAAGCCTTTAGTGTCATACTTGCCGATGGATTTCTTAGGCAGAGCAATCTCAATGGTGAAACCGTCTGCCCGTTTCTCAACTTTGACTTTACTGCCGGAGTTCCATTTATAATCCGCTTTTCCATACCGTTTCCAGGCTGAATCTGCGATGGAGCCGTTGGTGTTGACAACGAGATGGAAATAGTTTATTCTGTCGCCGGAGGGATTGAGCAGCAGCTCCACACAGGAGTCGGTGAAGTTCTCTTTATTGTCCAAACCTTTGCACTCGGCAGAAATGTGTTTCATAAGGGGCTCTTCGCACTCATAGGTAAAGATGAAGTTTTCACCATCTTCCCTGGCAGAGACGGCGGTAGTCACATCGCACACATCGCCTTTATAGGGACGCAGGCCCACAGTTCCGGGCAGAGAGAAGCTCCAGCTGCCCATAAGTTCTCTGGATTGGGCAAATTTCTCAGCAGCAGCTTTGATGGGACCGAGCATTTCGCGGCGCATAAATTCAAGACGCTTGCACACAACAGGATCTTTGGCTGCGGCTTTTTGAGCTTTTGTGATGTAATTGTCAAGTTCTTTCAATTTTGCGGGTGAATAGATCTTGCTCCACACTTCAAATTCGTTGGGAAGTTTTGCCACAGGTCCCAGAGGAGTATCCATAATGTTGCCGATGATCTTTTTGCACCAGAGCTCTTCAAGTTCATCAAAGAAGCGTTTCATCTCACCGGCACCGGCTCCGAACATGACTTTGTAGTGTTCGTCAAGAAGTTTGTCAAGATCGGTGTTCAAATCCCAGGTGACTTTGGCAAAGGTGTAATAGTTGAGATAGTTGAAGATCTCATAGTCTGTTTCACTTTCAAGGAAGACGCCGTAGATATAATTTTTTACATGCTGAAGATAAAGACCTGTCTGACGGTGCATCATCGCAGGGATACCTTTCATTTCAGCCTTGCTCATGTGCTTTCCGGGATAGGTCCAGATGGAGATCTTGCCGCGGGTTTTACTGCTCCATTTTTTCAGCAGAGAGACATCTTCCGCCCAGTATTCAGGTTTCCCCATACCTTTAACTGCCAGCTGGACGGCAACATTTTCGGGGATCTCACACTCAGGCAGACGGTCAAGACACCCGTAAGCCATCTGAGTCACAACGGCATTGATCTTATCTTTTTTCAGGCGGAGCGCCACATCGGCAGTATATTTCCACAGGAAGTTGCTGATGGCTTGGGCTGCTTTGGGATCGTTCTGATAGACGCGCGCACCGGGAGCAGTCTTTGCACACCTGGCGCAGCAGCACCAGT
>JAGBWB010000391.1 GCA_017629975.1 Lentisphaeria bacterium | reverse complement strand
CTTACAATATAATTATCAACTTTTTTACGATTTTTTCGCAAATAAAACTTGACAAATAGTCTCTCATAGGAGAGAAGACTTACGTCTTCGTTCCGCCATTTTTTGGCAAAAAAAATGGCGGAGAGAGAGGGATTCGAACCCTCGGTGAGTTGCCCCACACCACATTTCCAATGTGGCGCCTTCGTCCACTCGACCATCTCTCCGCGATGTTTCGGTTTAATAATATAGCACCGATTTTTTGTTTTTCAAGAGCTTTTTTTGAAATAAAATCAATTTTTTTTCTGTTTTTCCTGGCGGAGAAAGGCTCCGGGAGTAATTCCGAAATATTCTTTGAAGGATTTGGAAAACTGATAACGGTCGGCAAAACCACTGCGATGCGCCGCTTCTGAAATGGTGACGCCGCCAGAAACCAGCATGTTGCGCGCCGCGTTGAGACGCATGCTGATGAAATAACGCTTGGGAGATATTTTCAGCTCTCGCCGGAAACAACGGCAGAAGTTGTTTACGGACATTCCTACTGATTCCGCAAGAGTCCGGTTGTCGGTGCGTTTGAGCTTTTCCGCTGTTTCAAGCGCCTTTCTGATCCGGCTGTCCATCTGCCACCTTGATGTGAAAGAATCCTCAGGCAGCTGCGCCAGATACTCCATGATGAGGATCCGCCACCTGAGATTGTATTCCACTCCCGTACAGTTGAGGTGATTTTCATAAAAACGCCGCGCAGGTCCGGGATCAAGAACGTAGATTTTGTTTTCCACCTTGTCAAAGGGAGAACCCACAGAAAAATGAGTGTACAAATGAGGAAACTTTTTTTCCGAATATCCCGATATGGCTGTGTAGGCAGGTATCAGAAACGCATGTTCCGGTGTCACTTCGTATTCCGCTTTTTCACAGATGATCCGGGCGCCGGGAGCATGGTTCCAGAAAAGAAACCATGCCGGATGGATCACTTCAGTACAGTTCCACTCCACATTTTCAAGACAACGGGCAATGTGGATCTCAATGGGGATCTCCTGAAATATATTGGTGCATATTGACATATTTTTTTCACACTTATGACATTTATTTTTTCTTCTTTCAGGTGTATAATATAGTACAGGTAAAATCAATTGCAAGAAAAAATATACAAAATGACACAAAACAAGGAGAATATGACGTATGAAAAAAGATAAACGTTTCTGGGTTTGGGGATACACTCTTGATCAGGTCCCGGGTCCTGCCTATTTTGTCAGCGGCCCCACCTCATGCAGCCTTGAAACTGCCGCAAACTATCTGGATTGCTCCAACGTCTGCTGGATGAACTCACTCCACTCCATGGAGTGCCTTACCGAAAAAAATTGCGAAAGACTTCAGGAGTTTGAAACCGTTTTCTGCGGCCTGACCCATATCGAACACGGCGGCGAAGGCAGCGGCAACTGGGAACTGCTCTATAAGGAGTCCGCCGCAAAGATCGCTGAACTTTCACGCAAGTTCCCCAATATCAAAGGCGCTATCCTTGATGACTTCCGCTCCCCCGAGGGACCCAGCAAAAATATGACCGACGAAGATCTTCACGTTATCAACGCCGCCATGAAAGATGTGAACCCCGACCTGAAACTCTATATCGTCCACTACCACACCACTCAGGATTTCACTCAGCTGGAAAGCTGCCGCAAAGACTTTGACGGTCTCAGCATCTGGACATGGCACTCCACCGATTACTTCTGGAACGCCCTGTATGAAGATCAGGTGCGTCTGATCCGCAGGACTTATCCCGAAAAGGATATCATCCAGGGGCAGTTCATCCACGCCTACGGCGACGAAAAAGGCGCTCAGCCCATGGATCAGATGAAACTCCAGTGCCAGAAAATCGCCACCGAACTTGACAAAGGACGCATTGACGGATGGTGCGCGCTCCAGAGCGGATGGTTCTGCCGCCTTGACCACAGAGAACAGGTGGAGTACCTCAAAAACTTCTGGAACTGGTTCCGCGATACCCGCACCATCCTTTGATGAAAAAGCAAAAAGGACCTTTGTAATGAAAATCAGAGATAATATCTGGCTGTGGGGACAGAATGTCATGGGACATCATCAGGTGGGTCCCAAAAAGGAAAATATCTGGAACTTGCCCGGCGTCAACCGCATGGATCCGGTTGAGGGCGCCCGTTACTTCGGCATCGACAGCATCTGCCGGGTGGTCATGAGCGGCAAACCGGAACCCCCGTTTCACGATGAAATGGAAAAACTTTCCGGGATCCGCAATGTGATCTGGTCCATTCTGGGCGATGGCGGCTCCGACCGCGAGGGCGCCCATGCCGATGACCTTGAAAGTTTTATGGAACTTACAGGGAAATATCCCAATCTGCGGGGAGGGGTTCTGGATGACTTTTTCCGTCCTCTGGAAACCATCTCAGCTCCGGAAGATCTGGCAAGAGTCTCTCTTGAGCGCCTGAAAGAGATACGCTGCAAACTTCATGCTCTTACGCCTTTGCAGGAGCTGTGGGTGGTCATCTATGAGGCTTTTCTTGCTGAAAATTACGCCCCCTATCTTGCCGAGTGCGACGCCGTTACTTTCTGGACCTGGAACAGCAGAAAGAATCTGCCCCGCCTGAAAGATAATCTCGATCGCGTTTTTGAACTGAGTCCCGGACAGAAACATCTGGGCGGTCTCTATCTTTACGACTACGGCAACTCCACTGAACTTCTCCCTGAACAGCTCAAAGCTCAGTGTGATCTTTACGCTGACTATCTGAAGTCCGGCAAACTGCAGGGGATCATCATCTGTTCCAACTGTATCGCTGATATCGGACTTGCCGCTTCGGATTATGTCCGCAGCTGGGTGCAGGAGATCGGTGACGATGAAATGAGGTGACAAACAACAGGGACGCGGGGGATCTTGACTGTAAAATCCTGAGTAAAACTTCTTTTGCTCTTGACTTTGACGGTTTTAACTGCTATATTCTACTCTGAATAAATGTTTGAACCGATATTTAAGGGATTTTTATATGTTTGACCCCCATTTACATCTGCCTGAAGTGATTTATGCGCTGCCCGGTTTTGAAATAAATATCTACTTTCAGAATGTGGTGACGGTAATCAATCCTGCCAACTTCGCCTTTGATGTGGAGTGCGAAAAAGGCCGCTGCGATCAGGAGCGCTGGCGCTGGACCCCCGGTGATGATGAGACAGGACGCCACAAACTCAAACTTTCTGTCTGGAGCGATGAAGGACTCCTGGCTGAGGCGGAAACCACCATCGTGGTTTCACCCCGGAACGCAGGCGCCGGCAGAGAACTTGTCATTCTTCAGATCGGCGCCAGCTGCATGGCGGCAAAAGGTCACGGCGAACAGCTGCACAGCCGCTTTCAGCTGCCTGACAATCCCCGCTTTGTCATGCTCGGATCTCATGCTCCCGGTTACACCCCTGCCGTTCCCGGCGGTCCCGCCAATGAGGCCTACGGCGGCTGGACCTGGGCGACTTTCTTCGAAAAAGAGAGCAGCGCCAATCTGGATAATGACGGACTCCACCCCAAACGCCCCTGGGATGTTCCGTCGCCTTTCCTCTTTGAGCGCAACGGCAAAAAGGAGTTTGACTTTCAACGTTACATCGACACTGTCTGCAAGGGCGTCAAACCCCAGGTCGTCTACTTTGAACTGGGCATCAACGGCACTTTTCTTGCCAAAACAGATGAAGAGTTTGAAAAATTCTGGCTGGGCTCCCAGGAGCCTTACATGAGAAAAATGCTTTCTGCCGTCCGTCAGGTGCTCCCTGAGGCGGTCATCGGCATTGAATTGATGCCCAAAGGGTCATGGAGTCAGGATGCTTTCGGCAAAAATTACGGCTGTCTCCAGAGCCGCCGCCGCTGGCTTATCAATGCGGAACTGCTTTATAAGACATATATGCGTCTTGCCGATGAACTGGGTTTTATGATCATCCCAGAGTATCACAACGGCGACGGAACCATCAACTATCCCTCTCTTGAAGAACCGGTCCACGCCGCAAGTCAGACGATGATCACGCGCAGCAGCAATGCGCTTCACGCTTCACTTGACGGATACAGCCAGTGGGCGGATTGTGAATACTTTTTCCTCAAATATCTCCTTGCCGAAGGCTTGATCAAATAATAAGGAGTCTGCCATGTATAAGTATCTCTTGCCTCTTTTTCTTTGTGCTTTCCTGAACGCTGAAAATTTTA
The DNA here is from genome assembly GCA_017629975.1 of Lentisphaeria bacterium. Lineage (GTDB taxonomy): Bacteria > Verrucomicrobiota > Lentisphaeria > Victivallales > Victivallaceae > UBA1784. The sequence goes on along the minus strand of JAGBWB010000391.1, from coordinate 5,527 downwards.
TCCCCGCCGATGATCCTCTGCCGGGGAAGTGGTTCCTTGACTCCATCAAATTCACCCGTCCTCTGGTGGAAAAAAAGTACCGTGAGAAACTGGATAAACTGGGGCCCCCGCAGGAAAGAGCGCGCGGCGCTGAGATGCATAATCAGCTCATGGAAGAGTACTTTGTTTCCAACCGCCGCGAAGAAGCCGCCATTGAAAAGGCGCTCAACTGGCCCAAAGGAGATTTTTCATGGCACAACAACAGATTCTACACCCGTGCAGGCTGCACCTCATGGATCATCACGCCTGAGGTTTCCGCCACCGGGACATGTATCGTCCAGAAAAACCGTGATTACAGAAATCAGAACCTTTTGAGCGCCCGCCTTTACCGTGCCGCTCCGGGACGGTATAAGATCATTTCTGTGACTGACCTCTGGAACATCGGTTCCGGCGCCGCCATGAACGAAAAAGGTCTTATGATCGTTCAGAACGACCCCGCCTCAAGAGAGCCCCATACCCGGAACATCGGGACCAGCTCCATAACCGTTATGCGTTATGTGGCTGAACACTGTGCCACTCTGGAAGAGGGCGTCGAAACCATAAAGAAATTTTATTCCGCGGGAGTCTGCCGTTCAGGCTCCATCTATCTTCTTGCCGACTTCAACAAAGGCGCCATCATTGAATGCACCGCCCGCCACGTTGCGGTGGCGCCTGTGGAGTTCGCCTACGAAGTCAGAGCCAACAACTTTCTGCTCCCCGGAATGCTTAATTACTCCCGCAGAACTCCGAAATCACATCTCAACGGTGCCAACCGCCGTTTTTCCGCTTCTGAGTTTCTGCGCGAAACCATTCTCAAAAAGGGGACCATCGCTCCCCTTGACCTGATGAAACTTGCCCGTCTGAGAGATCCTGCACAGGAAAAAGAGGGACTCCGTCAGGTGTGTATGGCAAACACCCTTTGCAGCACCATGTTTGTCCCTGACCGCATGTATCCTGAATACCTGAGCGCCGCCTTTCTGGCCCTCGGTCCTCCGCGGCATACCATCTTTCTGCCTGTGCCCATGGGATTGCCTGCTCTGCCTGAAACCATCGCCGACAGCCGCTGGGCGACAAGGGCGCTTCAGCTGGCTGACAGACTCCCCATAGACCATCCTTTTGTCGAAAAGTTTGAAACTCTGGAGCAGAAATTTGTAAAAGAGTTTTCTGAAGTCCGTGAGAAAGCGCGTCTGCTTCTTATTCAGAACAAGCGCAAAGAAGCGCAGAAAATGCTTTTTGAAAACTTTTGCAGACAGTACAAAGAGGCGGACGCCCTTTTGAGTGCCATTGAAAAAGAAGCCGCAAAATTGCCTGCTCCCGCAAAAAATGCAGGAAAGAAGTAAGGAAATTGTAATGAAAAGGAAAAGCTTTACGCTGATTGAACTGCTTGTCGTCATTGCCATTATAGCCATTCTTGCGGCAATGCTGCTGCCCGCCTTGCAGCAGGCGCGGGAGCGGGGACGCATGGCGGCGTGTACCAGCAATATCAACCAGATCGGTAAGGCAAAAAGTATGTATCAGGGGGATAATAAGGGTTTCGTCGTCCCCTACCGCAACGGCGGCGGCAGCGGTAATCGCTACTATTACAGCCGTAATGAAAAAAATGAATTGATCGCAGGTTATCTGGGGTGCAAGACCGAAGAGAAGGATCCCGCTCCCATCGGCGGCGGCCGCATCAAAGGAGGGAGGAAGCTGCGGGGACCTCTGTTGTGTCCCACAGCCCCTGTTGAAGGTATGAGTGAATCGATGTCAACGGAAAAAAATCCTCCCTTTTACTTCTACAATACCAGCGGCTATCTGAGTGATATAAAAATGAACAGAGTCTGCCGCCCGGCACTGGCAAGTGCTTTGATGGAGGTCGGATTGGCTAAGAACAGAAATTATGTTTATTACAGTTACTATCTGAAAGGCCTTTCGGATAAGGGGAAATCCATTATTGATCCCCGGCACAACAACTCTCTTAACATTCTTTTTCTTGACGGTCATGTTCAGCTGGTTCCATACGCCAGAGTTCCGGATAATGATGAGACTTCCGGCGTCTGGAATTCAGTGTTTTTTCAGGTGTGGAATACCAAGATCCCCCCTGGCTGGTAATAAATATTTCTTCTGAGGTTTCCCGGTGAATCATTAATTTAAAAGTATGAGGATCATTATGAGAAAGAAGAGAAGTTTTACGTTGATTGAGCTTTTAGTCGTTATCGCCATCATCGCCATTCTTGCCGCCATGCTTCTGCCCGCCTTGCAGCAGGCACGGGAAAAAGGCAGGGCCATTTCCTGCAACAGCAACCTTGCACAGCTGGGGAAAGCCTCCAACTTTTACATCGGTGACAACAGAGACTTCATTGCCCCGATTATCAACGTCAACGGTTATCCGGGCAATGCCAAATATATTTTCAAAAAACGCCCCAAAAACTCTCTGCTGGGACAGTATCTCGGTTTTACCGATGCCGAACCCTATGATGCTCTCGGCGGCATCACTCCCGGGGGCAAGCGGGATAAACTCAGCTGTCCCTCTTATCAGCCTGTCGATCTCACAGATACACGTTACACCTACGCCATCAACAGCAATATGGCGATCGGCGCTTCAACAAGTCTGCTTACGAGGCGTCAGGTGCATTTGACCAGCCGCTGGAAATATCCCTCCCGTTTTGGCTACATCATGGATAACGAGCCCCTCAATCAGTCTTATTTCCGTGTCGCCTATTCTCAGGGGTGGGACATTCCGAACTCTTCTGCCTGCGGATTTGTTTCTTTCAGACACAACCGCAGCTGCAATGTGCTTTTCGGTGACGGACACACTCAGGGGCTGAGGTGGGGAAAACTCCCCGCTTATATACCGGGAATCACTGATACAAGTTCTTATTACTGCTCTTTCTGGACTCCTGTATCCAAGTCCGAAGCCGAAGGCAGACTCCCTACAAATATATGGTAAGTTACATTTTTCAATAAAATATCAAGGAAAGATCTGATGAAAAAAATCATGTTTCTGACAGTATCGTTGCTGTCATCGCTGCTGACCGGCGCTGAACTTGTTTACCAAAACGACTTTTTCAAAGTGCGTTTTGACACAAAAGGCGCCGTCATAAAAGAGCTGATCCACAAAAAACAGAACTGGAACGGCTCTTCAAAATCGGGCAGCTCTTTCGGAGAAATGCGTATCGGATGCACCGCAGGTCCCAAGGTCCAGGAGCATGAAAACTTTGAAAAATACGACTTTACTTTGAAAGAGTGGAAAGAGCTGGGCAGAAATACGGTCCGGATCACCTTTTCCGCTTGCGGAAATGTTTTCAAAAACATCCGTCTTAACAAGAGCTACTCTTTCAATCACTACCGTCCCGATGAGATGGTCGTTGACTATGAACTTGTGAACAGCGGCTCCAAACCTCAGAGCATCTTTCTGAGCACCCGTACCTTTTTCCGCCGCTCCGGGCAGAACAATACCTATTTCCAGCCCCGCACCAAAGGAGATGCGGCGCTGGTGCAGAGCAAATACCTTGAGTTTTCCCAGCTCCCCCCCCGGCGCTATCTCGCTGTGGCAGGGGACGATAAAAGCGGCCTTGTCCTTGCTTTCCCCGCCGACAGTGTCACAGGTTTCATGAACTGGTTCCTTAAAGAGGGATACCCCACTCAGGAGTATTTCTCTGATGAACGCATCATCGCTCCCGGAGCCAGCCGCAAGATTAGTGTCAAAATGCTTTTTGTCAAAGATGTGAAAAAGACCTGCGCCCAGAGTTCCATGAAATGCACCCCCGTCAAAGGGAAGATCCCCCCGCAGGTGGAACAGCTCAACCGGCAGGAAGACTCCTCGTACAAAGTGCGTGTCCTCAAGGCCGCCAACCCCGAAAACCGGAATTTTGCCGATATCACCTTGAACCGCCAGTTCAACGATTCATGGCGCGCTGTCACTCTGCCCGCTGAGGCGCAGATCAAAAATATCGCCGTCTTTGAAGTTGAAAACGGCTTCCCCGCCCTTGACCGTCCGGTGACATTTGCCCTCAAGGGCAGAGAGCTGCTCCTTTTCATCCCCGGTCTGCTCCCGGGACAATCTCTCTGGAACGCCGGGATCGTTGACGGTTTTTACCAGTCCCGGCGAGGTGCTCAAAACGCCGCAGGTCCCATCGCTGTCAAGTGCCGTATCTACTTTGACCACCCCGGCGGAAAGAAAGCTGCCGCAGCTCCCGCAGGGGGCGAACTCTATATCAACGGCAGTTTTGAAAAAGCCGACCCGAAGAATCCCAAAGTTCCTCACTATTCAGAGTTTGTTTCCAATCCCCACCGCAAAGTGGTGTGGCGCAAAGAGGGCGGCGTGAACAACAGCGCCTGTCTTGAGGGCGGATCCGCCATTTTTTCCTTCTTCCCCGAAGCGGGCGTCACCTATGATCTCAGCGTCAAGCTGAAAAATGTGGGCGGCGGCGGCAGAATGTGGCTCTATCTCACCTTCTACGACGCCGGGGGAAAGATGATGACCCGGAACAGAAAACTCCTCTTTTGCAGCGACAACGCCTTTGACTGGAAAGAGATCAAAAAGAGTTTCATTCCCCCCAGAGATGCCGCAGCAGGCGAAGTGACCGTTTCCAGAGCCAGGCGCAACGGACTTTCCATTATGGTGGATGACTTCAGCGTCAAGGCTTCTCCCATTTCATGTGTGAAAATTTCCCCCAAAGAGATGGCGCGCCGGGAACTTGTCAAACAGTGGGATATCCCCATTGATGAACTGGAATCCATCTCCACCGCCGCAACTTTCCCTTTGAAAAAGTGGTTTATCCCCTCTGATGCGCCCATTGATCTTCTGGTGCTGCCCTGCGAAAACCGGGTGGGCAGACTCCTCGGCGCCAAGGCGGAAGTGGCTGAACTTGCCGCCCGTCACCCCATGAACATCAAGTGCATTCCCATCATCCGCGAACCTGTGTCAAGCACCGGCAGTTACGGCGTCTGGGTGATGAACTTCAAGAAAACTCTCTCTGCCTACACCGCCGAATCTCTTAAAGAGATCAAAAAGGCGCCCAAAGTGGTGCTTCTCACCGCCTTTCAGGAAAAACTCCACAGCAGGGATTTTTTTGACATTCTCGCCAAATGGCAGAAAGCAGGAACTCATTTCATCTTTTTTAACTGCACCCCTCCCAAAAGTCTGAAAGGCAAGAGGTGTTCTGCTCCTGTTTCAAGTCTCCTGCCCCGGATGCGTAATGTCAAAGCCGACGGCATGTTTGAGTGGTACAAAAAGGGCAGTTCCTATGTGGTCGTGTCAAAACACAGTGTTTCACAGAATCCCACTGTGGAGGAAGGGGAACAGAAGATGGCGCAATTCCACAAGGCGCGGACAGGCAGGGATTTCCCCTGGTGGGAGTACAGCTATCTGCCCGATCTTCATGTACTGCGTTTCCTGAGCGGCATCAAGAGCCCTGTCAAATTTGTTTCCGGGGAGGAAAAGAGCATCGTCTGCAAGGCGGATGCGCCTTTCAAAGGTACCCTTGAAGTGCTCTTCCGCAACCGTTACCGGGAGGTCAAAGGGCGT
>JAGBWB010000390.1 GCA_017629975.1 Lentisphaeria bacterium | reverse complement strand
GTTGGATGCCATTGGCAACCAAGTGGGTTTGCTGGTGGTAATTATGATGGGGGCCCCATTAGAGTAAAAGCTAAATACTCTGGGTCTATATCGCGCGCGCGAGGCTTTTTTTTGAAAGCAGCATCAATTCAGGAGACACCGACAACGGAAATAAACAAAAAACATCTTCCTCCTGCCAAGCGCACAATACTGATGCCCAGAACTGTTACAAAAATGCACGCAAATGCCCCTCTGAGCTTGATTGTGCTGTTTTTGGTGTCATCGATGGCGTCTGAATTATCACGCCATCAGCGTGGCTTAAAATGCCGTTTCCAGCCATGCCACACGGAGTCCCTATCGGGGGTTAACGAGCTGCTGTCGCAGTCAACTCAATCAGGCGTTTGGTATGATCTTGTACGGCTGTTGTTGTCAGAGGTTTGCGCCCCATGATTTTGAACATATCCAAACCGTAATCGACCTTTTCCAGAGTCTCTTTCATCGCCTGCAGATTGCCCTTTGAATACCGTGCGCCCAGCTCGCCCTGCCGGGCGTGACCATCAAGGCACTGGATCAGGAACGCATTGGGTTCTTTGTTGGAGAGTTCAGTATCAAAGTTGTGCCGGAAACTGTGGAAAGACTTGCGCTTTGAGATCTTCAGCCGCTCGTGGATACGCCGGTTGAAATACTGCATTTTCCGCAGATAACCATCCTCTGTTCTGGTGAGCTCTTCAAAGAGCTGATCGTTCTTTCTGCGCTTCTTCTCCCAGCGGGTGACAACGTAATCCAGAAAGCCCAGTTTCAGCAGTACTGAATGGATGGGGATGGTGCGGATGCTGGATGAGTTCTTAACCTTCTGCTGACGCTCTTTACTGGGCTGAATCCGCAGGCACGGCAAGCCATCCACTACGCAGACATCGTCCAGATGCAGCTGGCAGATTTCATTGAGGCGCATACCCTGATACAGTCCGATCAGTGGAATCCAGTAACGCATTTCATAAAGCTTGCTCTGGAAGTTCGACTGTCCAGGCATATCGGCAATATCAGCAAATATCTGCTTCAACTCTTTGGGCGTAAAAGGAGGACGCTGTTCTGTCAGGTCGGCAAGTTCAGCCTTTTCCACAAGCCCTCTCGCCGGGTTGTTTGCCATGTAACCGCATTGCACGCACCAGTTGAAAAAGGTTGAACAACCGCTCAGATAGTGGTTCTGGGTCTTCGCCCCGATGGGGTCTGGAGCAGGAGTCATTTTAAGCAGCTCGTTCAGCGACTTATCAGGGAAACGCTTCTTCCGGTTGCTGGGGTATCGGGGAAGAACCTCTGAGCGTAATTTTACAATCATAGCACGATCAATGTCATGAAGTTTCCGCTCTGATCCGAAGCATTCCTCGAGCAGCGACAGAAATGCAGACATCGTGTTGCGGGCTTTGCGATCCATCTTACCGCTGGAGGTCTTTTCGTGCACATACTCCTCGATACCCTCTTTCAGCGTTTTTACTTTTCTGATCCCGTAGGGTAACGAAGCTGCGGCAATCGGCTGTGCTGGTGCTGATGGTTGTAGAGGCGCAGGCGACTGCGGAGCATTCCATTGAACTGCAGCACGCTGCCACCTCTTGAGATCAGACGATCTTTTTATTGTCAATGCTTCCAACTGTCTGACACGGGACATAGCTCTGCCGAAAGGTGTTTCAGGTGCCCTTATCGTGTTTCCCAACTCTTCTTTCGGTGTGGGCTTGGCAAATTCAACCAGTTGTTCAAGGCTCTCACCGGCAGACTCATCAGTAAACCATGGCGGTTCACCTTGGGGAATAGTTATGTCATCCTGAGATAACGCAGTAGACCAGTTGCCGTGTTCATCGGGCGCATCAAATCCATTGCGGATATTCCCCGATGCCCGTTCTTTGAGTATGCGGCAAGTTTCAATCATGCCCTGACAATAGTTCATTATTATCGGCAGATCATTCGGATTGTCGGGATCAATCGGCACGCCCTGATTGTTAACCAGACGGATGAACTCAGTGGCGGCTTTGGCGTTCCGTTCCTGTATTGCTGTTTGGTAGTGCCCCATTGCAGCTTCGTATCTCTCCGGTGGGGTGACTTGAGAAAACATACCTTTGGAATCGCGGTAAAGGATATTGGCGCAGGTCTCGCGTACAAAAAGATTCAATATGCCCATGCTGATAACTCCTGACTTGGCTTGTTCAAAAATAAACTTGAGACGTTCACCTAATACCATACAGCGGGCATTGGCTGTATTTATGTCAATTCCCCAGATGGGGTATGAAATCTCTGTGTTCAGATGGGGCTGCAGCATCTTGGGGACCCGGATGCGGAAATACCACCGGCCTTTTCTTTCCTGCAAGTAACGATTCATGTCGAAACCTCTGACTGTGCAAAAGAGGTAGCGGTCAATTCTCCACATTGTGGGATAAATGTGGGGAAAATGTGGAGCAAACCCTATCCCGCTACCAAATTGATGAAAGTGTCAGAAAATAGCGAAAAAGGGGCAATTTGAGCACAAAAAAACCGTCTTTTCAGACGGTTGAATATGCGATTGGTAGCGGGGGCTGGAATCGAACCAACGGCCTTCAGGTTATGAGCCTGACGAGCTACCACTGCTCCACCCCGCAACATTCTTTGCGTTATGTGTATAATATAGCACCGTATCCAGATTTTTCAAGCCGTTTTTTTATTTTTTACTCTTTTTTGGTGCTGTTCCGCGAAAACTGGCTTATCTGATGATAACATTACGCCCGTCAAGCGTGACTTCCGCGCCTCCTTTGACCCTGCCTGTCCACGCTCTGACATATTTGCCATCATCAACTACTTCCACGATAAAAAACAAATATTCTGATGTCACCCCGCGCAGCCACAAGCCTCGGCCATCCTGTGTCGTGGTATTAAAAGGCTTATTTCTGCTTGACAATAACTGTTCAAACAGTTTATTGGTATTCTGGCGTTGTTTATTACTTTCACTTAAAATGAGATCAGCTTTATTTATCACCTCTTTTGCACGCTTTGCATTCCGCATTCTGATATATGCATTGGCATCATTTCTTGCTTTTGAATACATATCGATCAT
>JAGBWB010000389.1 GCA_017629975.1 Lentisphaeria bacterium | reverse complement strand
TTCAAAGATTCGTTAATAGCGGCTCCTGTAATGACTGCCTGAATCCCCTCTTCCAGTGCAGGCAGATTTTCGGGAGGAGTTTCAGCAAAGAGATCATCAAAGATCCGTTTGTCGCCGCCGCCGTGAGCACCGGGTTCAGCAATGACCGGCACCTCCTCGGGAGCGCCGTGGCCGAAACGGCACAGCGTGATGGTACTCATATAAGCGGTATTGGCCTTATGGACATCATCGGTCTGTGTTTTTTCATTTCCGGCATAACGGGCCCGCCGGAATTCAAGACGTCCTTTTTCGCCGTCTATGATAATATCCTCTCCCTCATAATTTGCCTGCGCCGTAAGCATATAGGAGCAGCAGGCTCCGTTGGCATATTTAATGCCCACACTCAGGAAGTCTTCAATATCGATTTCAGGGCGGAAGATACACAAATCGGGGGTGTATCCGTCTTTTTCACGGAATTTGAAGAACATCTGATATTCATGGCTCTGGGGATTTTTGTCATAGCAGACACGATAGGGACATTCATGGGTGCAGGTATGACACCGCTCACCGCGGAAAGAGGAATTTTTGCTGCCGTAAGCCAGCAAAGCCCCCGTTGCCTGAAGAGAAACGGCATGGGAACCGAGTATCCAGTTGATCTTGTCAAAGTGATGTGAAGCCTTGTGGATCTGCAATCCGCCGGAATTTTCTTTACAGCTGTTCCAGCGGCGGAAGTAACTTGTTCCGTGGTCGTGGTCAAGCATTTCAGAATAGTGGATGGAAATGACTTTGCCGATGGCCCCATCTTGTACCAATTCATGAAGTTTCCGGGCATCAGGAGCGTAACGGGCATTGTGGCTCACATGGGCAAAGACTTCAGGATTGCGCTTTCTTGCCGCCAAGAGATCCCGGCACTGCTGTGCAGTGGTGCAAACGGGTTTTTCGCTGACAACTGCAATCTTCCGGTCGAGCAGTCTGGTAATATACCGGCAGTGGAACTGATCCACGGTCGTAACGATACCCATATCCGGTTTCACCGCATCGCACATTTCATCCAAATCGGTAAACATGGGATAATTGGTCTGCAACTGATCGTTAAAGCCTTTCATCACTCCTTTGTCAATATCAAAGATACCGACTATTTCATAGCGGTCGCTGCAGTATTTGTTAAGATAAGGCATAAATGCGTAGACCGCCCTCATTCCGGAACCAACCATAACAACTCTTTTTTTCATTCTGTCACTCTCCTTTATTCAAGCTGTATTTGTAAGTATTTGTAGAACTGCGCATAATGACTTCATGGGGATAAAAAATAACCGGATTTTCCCCTCCCCAATCCTCATGAAGCAAATCAACTGCCGCCACCCCCATGCCGAAAAGGTCAAAATCCACAGTAGATAATGCAGGATTGAGCAGGTGACCGGCAGAACATCCAGAAAACCCCATTACTGCAATCTCTTCGGGGATGGCAATCTGAAGGGAATGAAGCGCCGAATAGACGGAAATGGCAAAGCTGTCAGCATAACAGTATATGGCATCGGGCCGCTCCGGCAGTGCAAGCAGAGAGGCCACTGCCTGCTCCACATGGAGAAAGTCTGGTGCAAACCGGATATACTCTTCAGGAGATTCAAAATCCTCCGGGTCGACGCCCATTCTTGCTTTGACCGTTTGATAATTTCTGGACAGCAGAAAAGCGATACGCTTGAATCCCCTCCGTTTCAAATGGGCAAGACCGTCAAGCCAGGCCTGATGTTTATCTGTTAAGATAGCGGCAAACTCTCCGATCATGGGGTTAGAGAGAGGCACTCCCACCAGAATAACCGGCAAACCGGATTGTTTGAGTTTCATTCTCAATCCGGAGTCCTTGATGCAGTCCCCCAGAATAATGCCCTTCCACCGCCGGTCAAGAACAATATGGGGAAGTTCGTTAAAGGTGATCGCTTCGCAGACAACATTCAATTCCTTGCATCGCTTTAGAATTCCCGGAAGCAGATTGGGCGACGCCTCATGAAAGGCGGCATTTTCCAAAGAATCTGAAACGTAGAGAATCTTTTTCCGTGAATCACTTTCGCCGGTGACAAACGTTCCCTTCCGGGGAATACGCTTGATCAGCGACTCTTTTTCCAGCCGCAGCAGAGCAGAACGCAAAGTTCCCCGTGAAACCTTCAGCTCCCGGGCAAAATCAATTTCAATAGGAAGTTTCTCTCCCGGCATAAGCTCGCCTGAAAGAATCTTGGTGCGTAAAAGAGTGTATATTTCTCTGTTGAGCATGGGTAAAAGGAGTGATGACTATTTGTTTTTGACACTCTCAAGAAGAGTTTTCCCTGAAGTATACAAAAGTGTTATCTCTTCCGCCGTCAATGGACGGTCGAAAACAGCAAAGTCATCAATGGCTCCGTTGAGATAATACCCTCCGCTGGAACCGGCAGAAAAATTATAGGGTTTCTCTCCCGGAACAAAGGGAACGCTTTTGAAAAAAAGAGTTCCGTTGTTGACACTGGCAGTATAAAAAAGTTTTCCCTTTTCCAGTTTCCAGGTAAAGACAAGGAAATTCCATCCTTCAGCATCCAGATTTTTCACCTCTTTGAATTTAAAATCCAGTACACCGTAGCTAAAACGGTCATTTCCCCAGAATCGTTCATGGATCCCTCCGCGCCACAGCACGGCTGAATGGACACACTGTTCAACGACACGGTTGTTTCTTTTTTCCTTGCGGTGCAGTCCGAAAAAAGCGGTTTCACCTTCAAGGTCATTGACCTTTTTGAGCCAGGGAGCTTTGAACCAGAAAGTAATAGTCCCCTGAGCTGCATTGTAATACTTTCCCGGGTCGATCCAAAGTTTATCCACGCCTCGTTTTACCCCGGGAGCGTGGTAGGTATTGGCGTAAATACA
>JAGBWB010000388.1 GCA_017629975.1 Lentisphaeria bacterium | reverse complement strand
CAGAAATTCTTTGTCACCGAAAATACGCTCGGAAACAGGAACTTTTTCCCCTTCGAGACGGCGTGCTTTCTGCTGGGAGTCCAGCTGTTTGGCTGCAACGTGCATCCACCACTCTCTGCCGCCGCAGATGATGCCGTTGCCCGTAATGGCAACATCGTGGAGTTCGTTGCCGTAGATCATGGGGGAGTAGTTGTAAAGTTCGATACCCTCCCAGCGGCTGGGGACCACGGGCAGATAGTGTTCAGGCTTGCGGGAAAATTTGATGAAAGCGCCGTCCTCAAAGTGGAGTTCAACACAGCTCGCCATGTGGATGGGGCCTTCGCAGCGGTAGCGCCCCGCAGGAATGATGACTCTGCCGCCGCCTGATGCGGAACACTCTGTGATGGCGGCGTTGACGGCGGGTCTGATATCCCCGAAAGGCGCACACTCAACGCGGAATTCGCGCTCCGGAATACGGGGCAGCTGGATGTTGTCCACAATCGCCTGAGCATCGGCTTTGATTTTAGAGGTGTCAACTTTATTCATTTTTTATTTTCCTTTTGTTATTTTTCAACGGTCATGACCGCTGAGAAGTTGAAACTTTTTCCGCCGGGACCCAGTTCAATATATTTGAAACAGGGTTCAAAGGTTCCGGCGACCTGATTTCCTGCATCCCAGACGGCAACGCCTGCAAAGTCAGCTTCAGGCTTGACCGTCAGTTTGGCTTTCACGCCGGGAGCGCCGAAAACAAACTCTTTGGCATCAATGGGCTGATCGGGCATGGAAATATTGAAGAGCTGCCGGACTGTTTTTTCGTAGAATTTGTCAATTCCTGTGGTGAAAAGACGGCGGCACATGTCACGCTTGAATTCAAGGCTTTTCCCTTTGCTTGAAATGCGGGTGAAACCTTTGTCCAGAGCCGGGAACGCAGGCATGAGGTTGTAGCGGATACCGAAAGAAATGTTCCGTTCGGCATCGTTGATGACAGACGTATTGACAGTGATCTTTCTCAGATGGTCCGTGAAACGCAGATTCTGACGGATGACAAGACCCGACACGGCGGGATGGTCCCGGTCAATAAGGCGTCTTTCGGTGATAACTTCAATACCGCCTTTGATCTTTTTCTGTGAGAGTACGGTAAAGTTCCGTGCCAGCTGCAAGGAGGGGGACCACAAGGCAACAGCGCCTGCGCCGCTGACTTTTCCGCCGTGGATCACCTTTTTGCCATTGACGCTCCAGCGGCCGACGCAGCTTGCACCTGCAAAAAATTCAGCACTGTTTCCGCCGGAAGTGAAAAGAAGCATCTTATTTTTGTTGTCCGCTTTGCAGCTGATGCCGTCATGGGTGATATCTTCAAGTTTTGACTCGCGCAAACCATTGATTTTTTCATACTTCTCATCGGCGGCCTTTGCCCTGAGCAGAGAGGGCAGGGCATCTTTCTGAGCTTTTTTCATCTCAGAAGCTGTGAAGAGAGCAAGATTTTTGTCTGCGGCTTTTTCGGGGGCGATCTCATAAACGGCGCAGCGGACCGCTCCGGCGTGGAGCGTTACCCCTTGGGCAAGTTCTCTGCCTGTAAAGGCTTTACCGCTGCCGTTTGTAAAACGGAATCCGGCTTTTTTGACAGTGTAGCGTACTTCAGGGGAAAGTCCTTTGACTTTGAGGGTGAAGAAAACTTCACCGTCGCGCCAGAAGTTGAAAGCGGCGACAACAAGAGCTCCATTCATCTCATAAGCGTTGTACTGAAGCATGTTCTGATAAGTATAAGTCCCGAGAAGGGGCTCCACAACAGCTGTGGGGGCGGCGTAGGGCGCCTGAGGAACAAGCTCAACTCTGCTGTCGGCGCATTTGCCTCTGAAGACATATTTATCATACTTTGCCGCAATATCTGCGGCATCGGCAAATGCTTTCCAGTACCGGGCATCGTAGCCTTTGGGGTAGGCGTAAACAGTGGCGCCCTCCCAGCGGTTGAAGAGGAATGAAAGCATTTCCAAGGTCAGAGATTCCGGCTGAGTCACCCAGTCATTCCCCTGCATTCCGTGGGGGAAGGCAAGGAGTTTGGGCGCCTTTGGGTAATCTTTATTGACGGCGGCGCGGACATCTTTTGCCTTGAGATAGGTACGCAAATTGAATCCTTTGTTGTAGACATAAGGATTGTGGGAGTACCAGTAGGCATACGGTCCCCAGGGATCGATCCAGTCAAATTTTCCGGCGTAGTCAATGGGGTGAGTCTCTTTATCAAAGCCGTTCTGGCGCCATGTGGAACTCATATTGTCCACTTGGACCCCCGGAATGAATCCAAGGGATTTTCCTTTGCCGCCGGTTGCGGCGGTGATGACTTCGTTGAGGGTGTTCATCAGTTTGGCATGTTCCAGACTGCGGAACTTCACCGCCTGTTTGTAATACTTGCGGTTCACGGCAAGTTCCTGAGGCCACTCTTTTTTCATCTGTTCTTCAGGGATACCTGTGAATTTTGCAAATTTCTTGCGGCAAGTGTCGCAGAAACAGCCGCGTCCGGCATAGTAATAAGGCTCCCAGTTTGCCCAGAGTCCATCGGCGCCTGCCAGTTCTCTTTTGATGTAAGGGACAGTGCTTTTCAGGAAGAAAGGACGCTTTTCATAAACGGCGGCAGGACAGGTGGAGCGCTCCATTTCGCTCTTGCTTTGGTCGCCGATAAAACGGTATTTGTCAGCTTCAGGACGCCCTTCCGGGGGACCGACTCTGAAACCGTTGGCGATGTAGTAGAGTTCAGGAGTGATATATTTTACCCCTGCTTTGCGCCAGATCTTATAGGCGTTTTTGTGACCTGAAATGATCCAGCGGACACCTGAAGCATCGTAGAGTTTTGCACATTCTGCCAGAAGATCCGGCGTTTTGTAATTCATGTAGATGCCTCCGGAGTAAAATCCCGGCATAAAAATCTCAGGCTTTGCCGCCTTGAATTGAGGAATGATCGTGTAGTTGACATCAATGATGTTGGAAACTCTTTCTCCCTGATCTTCGACCCAGGCTTTTCCCTGACTCAGTTTCGTTCCGGGGGCAGCCTGGGTTGAAATCAGCATACCCATACGCAAATAACCGTCAAAGGAGCCTATCACCGCCGGACGCCCTTTCCATGGCGTAAGGTCAACCCGGTATTCAACGCCCTCAGCTCTCTCTTTGCGGCTCAGGAGCTTTAATAATGCCGCATCATGGAATTTGATCTCTTTAGGCAATACCATGACCAGAGCCGGTTTTTTCAGTTTCAAATCTTTGGGGGCGCAGTTTCTTTTCCAGACATAAGTGATGGTGCCGGGGAGGTTCTGAGCCAGAGCAAAGGTATGATCCAGTCTGCCCATGGGTGAAAGCTGCAAGGTGAGCTTTTCTGAACTCTTTTCTGCACTTTTTGCTGTGACCGCCAGATTGCGGAAACTCAAAAATCCTGTGCCGTCGATCCTGTGGACAAGTTCAAGAGACTTGACTCCTGCAGGCAGGAGCAGCGCATTTTTGTAGTTCTGGTAGTCGTTTGCAAGGTTGATGCGGAAGACTTTGAAGTACTTCTGTTTGCCTTTCCACCAGCGTCCGGCGACTTCTGTAAAACCGCTGACCAGCAGATAGGCGGCGCCTGAACTTGTGAGTTTGCCTTTGTACTGAAAACTGATTTCGTAAAGTCCGCCCCTGTCATGGGGCAGATTGACAGGTTTCCGCCAGCCGCCTGAAGTGGAACTCAGAACCTTCGGCGGAATGAAACTTTTCAGCTCTTCCGGTTTGTAAACGGTGAAAACACCGTTTTTCTGTTCCCATTTGACCGTCTTGCGCGTTCTGGCGTGACGGGGATCTTTGGCGGGAATGGAGCTGGTGTGGAGATAACAGTAGGTCGGCTGCCAGCGCAGAGGATCCTTGGGGGCATCTTTGAGCTTACCGTCAGAATTGGTCACCAGATTGGCATTCCGGGCGACCACAGCAGGTTTGAAAAGTCCGTCAGAGATTTTTTTGAAGTCAAAGGTGACTCCGCCTTTATCAAGAGCGGGGGCTCCAAAAGCTGCGGCAGTGAAAGCAATGGCTGCTGAAAAAAGAATATTTTTCATGATCCGGTTCCTTGTCTGAAAGTTCAGGGGAACATAAACCCGTCCATATCCATAATGGCACCCTTGTACCAGGGGAGCGACTCCTTGTTGGCGGGGTAGTAGTCACTCATTGCCTCAGAGATGGTGGGGCGTTCAATGGTTTCGCCCAGAGGGGAAAGAGGGGGAACATGGGTGTCGTTATCCCACAAACGCAGACGGACGGGGCCCCGGATCACATAAGGTTTGATCTCGTGACGGCGGGCAATGCCTTTGCGGGCGGCTTCATAGATCAGTTTGCACGATCTTGAGGGGATGAGCGAACACGCCTGGTAACAGGAAAGCGCTTTCTTGGTCTGGACCTGTTCGATGTTGGGGATCTTTTCCCGGAATTCGGCACAGATCTTGTCATCACCTGCCATCATGACCGAGGGGACGCCCAGATCTCCGGCAATGGCGGCGGCCATGGTGCCTTCGCTCAGGAAAAAGGCTCCGTCATTGACCTCCCACCGGGAGTGGGGGATGATGGAACAGGGAGTGGCGCCCATGGCGTGCATGCCGATCTGGAGCATACAGTCAAAGGAACTGTCAAGAATAGGGAGCCATTTTCCTGATGAACTGTTGCGGCCGTGGATGATCTGGCAGCGGTCGTCAAGATCTTCAAAGATGATGTTGTATCCTGTGCCGTGATTATCGTTGACATAGACTTCGTCGGCGCCCTCGTCAAATGCCGCTTTTACGGCAGCGTTGACTTCAGCGGTCAGAAGTTTATACATGCGGTAGCGGTGCTGCACACCCTCCACACCTGTATTGGCGCGGTTTTCCCGGAAACAGAATCCGGCAATGCCTTCAATATCGGTTTGAATGTAAACTTTCATGATTGACTCCTGAATTTATTTCGCAACTTGCATCGCTGAAGAAATGGTGAGACTTTTTCCGCCGGGACCCAGGTCAACGAATTTGAAACAGGGTTCAAAGGTTCCTGCCGCCTGCCGTCCAGAATCCCAGACGGCGGCTCCCGCCAGCAAATTTGCGGGGGCGAGAGTCATCTGAGCCTTTATGCCGGGCGCGTGGAACGAGACCGGGGCGGCATCAATGGGGGCATTGGGGGTTTTGACGGAAAAGAGCTGACGAACTTCAGTTTCAAACTGTTTGTCAATGCCTGTGGTAAAAAGGCTTCTTGCAAAAGAGCGCTTGAACGCCACGGGTTTCCCTTTGGCAAGAATGCGTGTGAATCCTCCCGGCAGTCCCGGGATGGCGGGGATCAGATTATACCGCACGCCGAAAGAGATGTTCCGGTCAGAACTGTTGATCAATGTGGTGATGACTTCAAGTTTGCGGAGTCCATCGGTCACTTTGAAACTCTGTCTGATAATAAGACCTGCCAGCTGGCTCCGGTCGCGGTCAAGCATTCTTTTTTCGGCGGTGATCTCAATACCGCCCTTGATTTTTTTCTGCTCAGTGACGGTGAACCCGTTTCTGATCTGGGTGGAAGGAGTCCAGAAAGCCACACATCCGAAGCCGCTCATCTTGTTGCCGTGAACGATGGCTTTGCCGTCAACGGTCCAGAGATTGGCGCAGAAAGTGGGCAGATAAAGCTCAAGTTTGTTTTTTCCGCTTGTGAAAGAGAGGATATTGTTTTTACGGTCGGCTTTGCAGTTGATGTCTGCGTTGGCAATATCTTCGATTTTTGACTCTTTGATGCCGTAGATCTTTTCATATTCCGTATCGGCAGCTTTGGCCTTGAGCAGAGCGCTGCGGGCAGCGTTCTGTGCCTTGAGCATATCGTCAGCTGTGAAAGAAGCCATTT
>JAGBWB010000387.1 GCA_017629975.1 Lentisphaeria bacterium | reverse complement strand
GCCTTGATGAGAGAGACTTCGTCGTTTCTGAGGACATAATGGTGCGCAAGCTTGTTGGAGCGTTTGGTGTAATCCAATCCGTAGAAACAGACACGGCTGAGAAAATGCAGCGTTTCTCCGGAAACAACTGTTGAATAGTGGCTGAAAGAGACCGGATTTTTCACCGCATTGCTGTCGTAATGGGGAAAATAAGGTTTGTAAGCACTCATTCCTTCAAGCTTGAGAGCAATATTGGCAGCCAGCCCCTGGGTGTAAGCCACCGTACAAAATCCGGAGCTGCCGGATTTGATACCTTGCGGGACAGATGTGTAGATCAGTTCGTAAGCCATTGTTTACACCTTTCTGAAGCGGGAATTGATTACTGAGCCCAAAAGTCGTCGTCTGCGGGAGATTTGACACTTTTTTCCGCCTGAGGGAACTTGATGTATTTTTGTATCTCTTTGCAGTAAACAGTTTTCCCCCAGTAGTTCTGCGGCACATTTGCTCTTATGTGAGTCCCGGGAACGGTATAGATCATGGAAGAACCGTTGAATTTATATTTCTCCACCGGGACGCTTCCTTCAAATTCGCAGACGACTGCGGAGATGTTCCCCGAAAGCCACAGCTGCAGCAGCATCGGAACCGCCGCCCAGATGGGGTTGAGTGAATCCGGCTTGATGGCGATCATATCCTTCTGGGTATCATATTCCGGGATCCTTCCCAGAGCACTTGCAGGCAAAAAGTAGACCTGTTCAAAGAAGGACTCACAGGTGGTGACCACTTCAGGAGCTGTTTCCAGAAGCATATCCCGGGTGACAAAGGAGATGTTGGTGATTTGAGCGATTTCAAGACTGTATGTGAAATTCTCCTCGTTGTAGTAAAGATAAGGAGTTTTTTCCAGATCGTAAGGGAAATATTCACGCCAGGCATCGTACTTGGGAATGATAACGACCAGAGGTTTGGTGTATTTTTCATCCATTTTCATTCCGGTATATTTTTTGATCCGGGCGATCATTTCGTTGAGGAGGATCAATTGATTGGTCCCCCGGGATATCCGGGAGACCTGGGGATCCAGCGGATTGCAGCGGGAAACCATCCGGCTGTCCTTGATGGGGTCATACAGGAACATGATGCCGCTGGAGTGAACCAGATGCAGGGTCGACAGATTGCTGATGGTATCCCGTCCCGGTTCAAAATGTTCACCGGCGTTATCGTAAAGAATAATGTTCCGCATGGCCTCTGCTTCAGTGGTGTAACACTGATTGGCAGGGGTGGGTTTCAGCGTGAAAATAAAGGGAAGCGGCAGGTCAACGCTGAGACCGTTGAGCATGATCTGATGGGAAAAGTCACTGCCCTGCAATTCAGTTTTGGGCAATGCGACATATTCGTCGTTGTTTCTGTTGAGAAAGAGGATCGACTCGTAATTGTTAAGCACAGAGTTAAATGTGGTGTCTGTGTCAATGAGTGAGTAATCCAACTGTGCCGCCAGAACATTCCGCAGCTGCCAGGTCATGGCCGCCAGATAATAGGATTTGCCGCTTGCGGGTGCTCCCACGATGGAAAACATTGTACCGGGCAGATCAATGACCGCTTCAGGAATCTTCTGATGGCAGTTGGGGCAGGCCATATCCTGACACACCATTCCCTTGGAGTCGATGGCATAGCCCTGCTCATTGAATGCAGTGGGCAAAAAGCGCAGCTGGGCTTCGGGGCCGATGACCGGGTCGCCCACCAGTTCAAGATGTTTGGCAATAAAGTTGATCTGCGACAGATTGAATTTGTACCAGCAATGAGGACAGGTAATTATTTTATCGTCAGTGCTGATCTGCTCCATGCTGTCCCGGGCGGTTGAAACTGATTCTGCACTGTTGTCAGTCATGCCGTTGAAATATTCCGGCAGAAGCCAGTCAACATCCCGGGCCAGTGTCCACACACCGGCAATTTTTATCATGGCATCTTCCCGAAGGATCTGCTCCCGGGCAAAACTGATGATCTCCTCCCGGGAAAAGGGGCCGGATTTGCTGCCGTTTGAAAAGACTTCAAATCCGTCCTCAGAGCTGCCTGAACGAAAAAAGTTATTAAATCCTGCCATATTTGAACCACCCTGATAAAGAAAAAAATATGTTTTATGATGTACTGCCGGAAGTGTTATTATGCGATGAGGGGAGGATTTTTTCCGGAAAGGTCCCTTTCGCATAGAACAAAAGTCAATGCTACTTTACAGTCAGGAGATCCCTCAGATGCGGATAGCCAAAAAGAGACGCCGGAAAAGGGCATCTTACATTCGGTTGCCGCAGTTGCAGTTTTCATGACCGGAACTCCCCTGAAATAAAACATTGCCTGCTGATTTCGCAAATCCCTGCTGTAAATTTCACCTTCAAACATGAAATCCAACTGAACCGTTTTCTGTTCCGTTGCTGAAAAAAAACAGCAGTTGCCTTAACAGACATGCCGCAAGAAAAAGAGACAAAAAAATCCCCTATTTACGGCAATCTTATAATATAACACACAATGATCAAGTTACAAGTCTGAAATCCGGGAATATCACTGAATTTTTGTGAACAATCAAGACAAAAAATAATTCGAAGATCTTTGAGGTGCAGCAGACAAATCTTCCCTCCCCTTCAATTTCCTCTGCTGACACCGCTGCTGAAGCTTCAAGAAAAGAGCTTTGTTCCCGGTCTTGTTCCTCTTTCCCGGAAGAGAGAGCAAGCCCGCAAATGGTGTTTGAGTGAGAAAAACATTCTTTTTTTTCGGCTTTTTCCTTGTTTATTTGCATTTGGTGATGTACATTATATGAAGGTATAT
>JAGBWB010000386.1 GCA_017629975.1 Lentisphaeria bacterium | reverse complement strand
CCTTTCATGCGTCCCATCGGCTTTGACTGGCATGTGACCACCGCCACCATCGGTGCTCTTGCGGCAAAAGAGGTCTTTGTTTCCCAGCTGGGGATCCTTTTCTCTCAGGGCGAAGCGGATGAAAATTCCCATGCCCTGCGTAAGATTCTGATCCGGACTTATACGCCTCTTCAGGCTTTCTGCATGATGCTTTTCTGTTTGCTTTCAATCCCCTGTCTGGCAACGCTTGCCATTATCAGGAAAGAGCTGAACTCCTGGAAGATGGCGATCATTGAGGGATGTGCCATGTTTGCTCTGGCTTACATCGTTTCCTTTATCGTCTATCAGGGAGGAATGCTTCTCAATATCGGCACGAAAATGCTCGGCTGATAAAATCCGGAGAGAGAGCTGTTGAAAGCTCTCTTTTTCCTTTTTAAAAAGCATAGTATCTTGAAAAAAAGGAGTTGAGGCAGTATATTAAAGAATTGTCTTTTGCAAACAGGATAAAGAAAATGAGAAAAATATTGAAAAGTTTTACGCTGATCGAACTGCTGGTTGTCATTGCCATCATCGCCATTCTGGCTGCAATGCTTTTGCCTGCCTTGCAGCAGGCAAGGGAGCGAGCCCGTGCGACCCACTGTACCAATAACTTTCACTCCGTTGGAAAAGCCGGTTTGATGTATAATGATGACAACAAAGGTTTTTATCCGATGTTATATAATGCCTACAAATCAGATCAATCCTCCCGCTTTGCTTTGAATGGAAGAGCTGAAAAAGGAAAACTTGCTCCTTATCTGGGCATAAACGAGTATCTTCCCCTCGGCGGATGGAATCTTTCCAACGGAAAATTGACAACCAGCAAATTTGCATGTCCTGCTGTCAATGGTCTTGACCGGTTCAGAGTTTACACCAGTGCATCAACTGACCGTTACGGGATCAGTGAGAGCCTTAAAGTCAGCAATGTTCCGGGCAGTACCGGTATTGTTCATCAGTCCCGAGTGAAAAAATCTTCACGCTCCGCTTTTTTTACAGAGGGGTTCCTGGCGCGCGTCTATTATGCGGATGAATCCGGTTCTTCCGGAACCTATCCGGCATCCGTTCACAAAGGGGGAGTGTTGCCGCCTGATATTTTTACTCTTTCTCCGTTACAGGGGGCTTTCTCTACGGTCTTTCTTGACGGACATGTGGAAATGGTGGACTTTGCAAAAATCCCCTACTATCAGGTGTGGCGGACCGATGTGTTGTATTACAACTATTTCTGGTTCCCCATGTCGGGGACAAAAGATTGGTAACTTGAAACTGAGAAGTTCCGTGATATTTGCTCCGGGACTTCTTTTTATTTTCAGAAGAAAACAAAAGGAATAAGAGATGAAAAAAATGTTGACAGCGGGTGCCGCACTTCTGGCGCTGGGTACTTTTGCCCTTGAGCCGGGCGGCGTATCGGTCGATCTTTCTGTGTTGAAAGGCGGTGCCGATGTTGGCAAAAATGCCGTGAACCTTATGAAATGCGGCGATTTTGAAGGGAAAAATGTTTTCAATGCCGGAACGGCCCCCTGGAGCGGCGGCAGCTATGTCTGGAGCAACGGACTTAAAGACAAGGCGCACAGACAACGCATCATGAGCGGACACCAGAGGTTTATTGACCCCAAAGGAGGTGTCGACGGTTCCTCCTGCGCCGTGATCCTGACTCCTGAAAAACTGGCTGCCGAACAGAACCGGGACGGCAATCCGTGGATGAGCAACAGCTTTTCCCAGCGAATCGCGCTGCCTGATTCAAATGTTCCTGTCAAATATGCTCTTCTTTTCAAGACCAAAGGCTTTACAGGAAAAAACGCAGGGATCAACAGCTTGCGGGTTTTTGTCCACTTCTACGATCAGCTCCCCGGTGTATACAAAAATGTGAAACGGACCAGAGAGATCATAAATCACGCTGTTTCTCTGCCCAAAGATTATGAGACCAGAACCCTTTCATTTATGGCTCCCCCCCATACCCGGCGGCTGGACATCAGCTTTACGCTTTACGGTCAGGGAAAAGTTTTTCTTGACGATGTGCAGCTGGTCAAAGTTGAGATGAAAAAGGGTGCCAATGTGTATGTGACTCCCTGGAGTTTTCTTGACAATACCTATTGCATCGGCGAAAAACAGCCGGGTACAGTGGTCTTTGAAATGCAGAATGAGCAGGGCATAAAGTATAAAAAGCTCCGCCTCACCCTCAAGATCCCTGCCGGATTCAAACTGCATTCCGGAAATACAAACAATATTCTTCTTTCTGAAAAGAAAAATCCCGACGGCAGCACCACCGCTGTTTTCAACGTGCAGCGCTTTGTCCCCGGTATGAAAAAAGATGGTTACGGCATGTGGTCAGCGCCCAGCGTGACTCTGATCCCGCAAGTGACAAAGTCTGAGAAAAAATATCCCCTTGAATACTCCCTTTCTGAGGGTGAATGGCAGGGCGGGGTGAAAAAGCTCTACCTGAAGGTCATTGAACCTTTGCAGGGCAGGAGACCCAAATACTTTGTTTCCGGTGTGCAGCTGGTCCACGAATTCAATCTGCCCGCAGAGAAACTCTCTGTGATCCGTGATTTTCTGGGAAGAGCCGGACTCAATGCCATCCACGGCGGCAGCGATCTGCTGAAAAAGAGTGTGAAAACCATCGGTCTTGCCCGTTATGCTCAACCCCATGTGCTTTGCAACGGATACCGTATCGGCGGTGCCGCAAAACGTACAGAAGAATCCTACTTCCGGCAGGTGGACGGCAAACCTTTCAAGAGAGGAATGGTGAAAACCTGTCCGGTTGAAGTTTATAAGCGCGGCAAATTTTACAGAAGTCAGGTGTTTACCATGTTGGAACAGCTTCTGGTCACATCTGATACCGCCGACCAGATCATGCCCAACTGGGAGCCTTATTATCTGGACTTCAAAGGATGTTTCTGCGACCGCTGCCGTGATGAATTTCTCCTTTGGATGAAAGGTAAAGCCAAGCCCGAAGATATCCGCGCCAAATGGCCCCGGCAGATCATTGACAATTTCAAAGAGGAGTGGATCAAGTTCCGTTCATGGCAGCATGGCAGACTTTGCGTCACCCTTGAAAAAGATATCAATGCTCTGGGGAAAAAGGCGGGCAAGGATTCTCACTTCATCCCTGAGATCGCCTGGAGTCAGCTTGTTGAATCCGAGAAGAAGGGTTTCGGGCAGTATTCACCTCTGGACTATATGGGGGAACTCCCCTGTATCGAACCCTGGGGACCCTACATTTTCAGCAGTTTTACCGAAAAATACAACTACTATCCCGGCATCCACCTGATCACCTATATTGCCGCCCGCGACAACAAAGCATTTCTCAAGCGTTATATCAAAAATCCGGCGAAGTACCCGAAACTTATTGCCATGCCCCACGGATTCCAGTGCGGCACATGGGTGACTGAACCTGAGGCTTTTGCCTTTGAGACTTTGTGTTTCTTCCTCCAGGGCTGGGAAGGTTCTTTCGGATATTATTTCCCCAAAGGCTACGACCACCGTTACTGGAACGCTCTGGCGCGGGCAAACGCTGTTATTGCCGACTTTGAGGAGATCGTCATGAAAGGCAGAGTGTGTGAAAACGTTTCATACAAAGTTGAAACACCGCTCCCCCGGCCTTTCTTCCCCGCCTACTGGAGCGAGGGAGGCAACTTCAAAAAGCGCCTGCCCGGACTTGCTCAAGCCGGTATCGTGCAGCTGAAAAGTTTCCGGCACGGAAAAAATGCGGCAGTTGCAGTGGGCAACTTCTGGCAGAAAGGGGAACTCTTTGTCAGGATCGCCGTCAAAGATCTTGACAAAAAGGTGAGATACAGTGTCAATTCCTCTGAAAACTATTCACTGGGCAGCTTTACCGGAGAGGAACTTGCCAAAGGCATTCTTTGCCATGTGGGCGCTTTGCGCTGGAATATTCTTGCCATCCAGCCCGGAGAGAAGACAAAAGGTGAAGTCATTTCTCAAAACGCCATTGCGGATATGATGAAAAAACGCCTCCCCGCTATCAAAAAGAGCCTTGAATGGGAAAAGAACTACTTCAAAAAAATGCAGGATGAAGAGTCCGCTGATAATCCGGTCAACGACTTCAAGGCCGTGTATGAACTCAACAACTCAGGCGTCAATTTGAAAGCGGTGAAAGAGAATGGTAAAGATTATCTTCAGCTTTCCGCTGCCGGTTACAAGGCTCTGCTTGATCCGGGAAGTGCCGGACGCCTTGCTTCTCTCAAGATCGGGGGCAGGGAGCTGGTTCACTCTCTGGGCTTCGGCGCCGATGGATTCTGGGCACCGAAAAAGGTCTCTTTCAACGTTGCCAAAGGTTTTAAGATCACCGGCATGGAAAAGAGCGGGAATGGGATCCGCGTAGAACTTTCACGGACCATCAGCGCCCGCGAGAAGTCTGCTCTTGCCGGAGTCAGCATCACTAAGATCTGGCAATTCAACAACCGCGGTATTTCTGTGAAAAGCGTTCTGACCAATACGGCGGCAGTGCCTGTGGAGTTTGCGTTCCGCTTTCACAATATCCCCAACCATCTTGCGGGGAACAGCGGAAAAGTTTTCTTCGGGAAAACCTCTTTTTTCAGAGAACAATCTCTGAAGATCGCCCGTTTCGGCGCTGCTGATTCAGAGATAGATAACATGTTCAAGGTCAACCAGTTCATTCAGGCGCCTGAGAAGAACTTTGTTCTGCGTTCAGCCGGATTGCCTGAAGTCAAAGTTTCTCTCGGCGGCTCAGGTTCTTACGGCGTCATCTTCTGGGACGGAGGAACTTTTTCCACCATGGAGCCTGTTTTCAACCGTATCAAACTTGATCCGGGTGCAAAAGGGGAGTTTGTGATGAACTTCACCTGGTGATCGCATTTTGCGTTAAAAAGAAGAGGGGAAGCTGCTTTCCGGCAGCTCCCCCTTTTTCATTTACATCAGAGAGTGAGAAAAATCACTTCTTTTTCAGAACCTCATCCCAGGGTTTTTTCAAACTCTCTTCCAGAGAGGTGAAGCAGTTGAAACGCAGAATGTGCCACAGAGCGGCAACGCCGTCGCGCCATCCGATTTTTTTCCCTTCGTTGTAGGAACGGGGAGCGTAAGAGATGGGGACTTCCCAGATGCACAGTGTTTTGGCTTTCGCCAATTTTGCAGTCATTTCCACTTCAATACCGAAACGCTCTGAAGTCAGAACCAGATTCTGGATCACCTCTTTTTTGAAGGCCTTATAGCAGGTTTCCATATCCGAAAGATGGATGTCTGAAAAGAAGTTGGACCAGAAGGTCAGAAACTTGTTGCCCATTTCATGTCTGAAAAATCTCACCTGACCGGGAGTTCCCATGAAACGCGAGCCGTAAACCACATCCGCTTTTCCTGAAACAAGGGGG
>JAGBWB010000385.1 GCA_017629975.1 Lentisphaeria bacterium | reverse complement strand
GAGGAGTACCGCAAACTTTTGCATTGGAACATGAAGAAATGTACGGAGAGCCCTTCGGGATCCCCGATGACGGCAAGATCATCTTCATGTCCTGGTTTCAAGGCGGAGATGTTTTCCGTTCCGGCGTAACGTTCCAACGCGGCAGCGGTCGGATCTTCTATTTCCAGCCGGGCCATGAAACATTCCCGACCTACTACGATAAGAATGTGTTGAAAGTCATCAGCAACGCCGTCCGCTGGGCCGCCCCTGCCGAAGGGGAGTTTGCCTGGGATTGTCCCCAATGCGAGCCGGCAGAACCTATTCATCCCCGGTAATTACACAGGAGTATTTTTATGTCACCCCTTAATATCCGTTTCAAATTTCGTCCTCTGATTGAGCTGCTGTTGTGCAAAACTTCTCAAATATGTATTTGGCCGTTGTATTGCCTCAAAAAAATTCATAAAAACGACACATCCTTACGCCCGTCAGGGCGCACTTCACGTTTGCCGCAGGCAAACTCTTCACACCTTCACCTCTTCACTCAATCAGCGTTCACGCTGATTGAACTGTTGGTTGTCATCGCCATCATCGCCATTCTTGCCGCCATGCTCCTTCCTGCCTTACAGCAGGCAAGGGATCGAGCAAAGGCGATCACTTGCACCAACCAGTTGAAACAACTGGGCCTTGCTTTTACTCAATACTGTTCTTCCAACAATGACGCCCCCATTCCTTCACGGAAATTCGGGATCTACGCCATCACAAGAAATGAACTCAACCTCTCGCTCAAGGTGGTAACTCAAGCCTTCCCTCCCTCCATCAACGAAGTTGCAAATGTAAACATCGCCCGTGAATTTCTCTGCCCGCAGGCAACGATCCATCAGCGGACCAGCGCAACCGGCGTCAACGGTTACTGGTTGCAGGATTATACTTACAACTCCTGGTTCGGCGGTCCGGATCCAGGTGACGGCACATTGACGTACTACGGCGGCGTAGGTACACTGATCGGAAAACTTTCAAGGATCAGCAGGAACAGTTCAAAAGCGATGATCTTCTGGGATGGGTGGCGGGGATGCCAGATGCAAAAAAAATATTCCCTGAGTTCCGGCTGGGGAGCCAGTACCAATTTCCTTGAAGAAAGTATCGGTTATTCAGGAGCCCACGGTAGAAATATGAACCAGCTGATGGTTGACGGACATGTGGAAACCAACGACTTTATTTACACAAAACCCCGTTCCACAGTATTTGAATTCAATGTCTGGGATGCAACAGAACTTACAAAATCAACAAAACCTTAAAATATCACCGGGATACAATATATGCACGCCAAGCTCAAATTTTCTGTCATACTCACTTTTTGCATACTGCACTTACTGACACTTCCCGGAGCGGTCATTACCGGAAAAAGTGTGATCGTTGCTGATAAACTTTCCACTGCTCCGGAAAAAACAGGAGCCGCACTTCTGGCTGATACTCTGAGCAGGATCTTCAAAACCCAAATCAGGATCATTGATAAAAAAGAATATGACGGTAAAAGTCCCGCCGTCATTCTTTCTTCTGCACCGATGAAATTTGAAGAATGGTGTATTGAATCTCTTTCAGAAAAAGTGGTCAGGATCTCCGGTACAGCTCCCCGGGGACTCCTTTACGGGATCACCGAATTTCTGGAACTTTTCGGCAACTGCCGTTACTTTGACGTGGGCGTTCTGGATATTCCGGAGAGTTCCTCCATTACAGTTCCCCACGGCCGGAAATTCCGCAGGGCGCCTGCATTTTCCTACCGCATCAACACCGGCGGATTCTGGGCGCATGACGGAATGGCGCGGCGCCGGATATGGAACAAACAAAATGGCGGTTATGCGTTTCTGGGTGATAAATCGGTGGATGCAGAAGAAGGAAAAACGCTTTACGAATACCGGGAACAACGTATAATAGGTCCCTCCTGCCACAGTTTCTACTATTGGAGCAGGAATTTCCCTGAAGACAAAAAAGAATATTTTTCTCTCAACAGATCCGGTCAATATGAGCGTGCCGTAAGCAGCGCCGGTCCCGGCCAAATTTGCCTGAGCCATCCGGAAGTCCGCAGACTTGTCAAGAAAAACATTCTTGCTGAAATAGCCCAAAGCAACGCACACGCAGATAAAAAAGGCATTCCCCGTTCTTTTCTGATTGATCTGTCTCACAATGACAACGGCAGTTTCTGCGTTTGCGCCTCTTGTTCCCGACTGCTTGCCAAATACAGGACATACAGTGGAGTCATGCTGGATTTCGTCAATGATATTGCTTCTGCGGCTCCTCATATCACCTTTCAGACTTTCGCTTATACCTTTACAGAAGAGCCGCCTCAGAATATCAAGCCTGCATCCAATGTAATGATCCGGATCGCCCTGCTGGGACATGAATTGATGAACGGTCCATGCGACACGATGCGTCCAATCAGCTCTGCAAGCAACCGGAAAACCCGGCAGATCTACGAGGCATGGAGCAGCCTCACCCCCAACCTGAGCGTATGGCTTTATCACCGCCGTTTTGCCCGTCTTTTTGCAGTTCCGGCAGCAAATTTCTGGTATATGGCTGAAAATTTCAGGTACTTCAAAAAACTGGGAGTCAAACGTGTCAATATTGAAAGCGAATTCAATGATTTACGGAACATGCCCTTCCCCAACTCCTTTTACGCGCTTCATATTTATCTGTCCGAAAAACTCATGGATGATCCCTTTCAGGATGACCGGAAACTTATCAACGAGTTCATGGACCGTTTTTACGGCCCCGCAGCGTCTGAGATGAAGGCCTTCTCTGCCTATCTGAAAAAACGCACAGAAGAGGAAAAACGCCCCCTGGGGAGTGTGCCGGAGCATGATCTTGTCTATCTGGATACAGATTTTCTGATTACGATCAATACTTATATCAACGCCGCCATGAAAAAAACCGCCGGAATGCCGGAGTTGCAGACGCGGATAGAGCTTGAGTACATCCCCCTTGATTTTGCCATTCTCAACATGTGGGAGCGTCTTCCCGATCTTGAAAAGAAACTCAAGATGAGTAAAAATGCCGTTTTTGACCGTCTTGAGAAAGCTCTTGAAAATGCTTTTCAAAAATACTTTGTCCCCGAACATTACAACGGCAAACGACTGGCTGAAACTCGCCGTGTTGTTCAAACACTTCTGAACGATCTCAGAAATCCCGTTCCTGCACCTCCGGAGCTTTCTCACCGGGCGCTCCGTCAGTTTTCTGCCGGCACCATGCAGGATGCCGCCGGGACAGCGGTCAATGACCCGGAAGCTCTCCGCGGTAAGGCGCAATATCTGGGGTTGACTCATCCGCGGCATCCAAAATTCAACAGTCAACTCCACACAAAACCCATGGAAATCGGGATCTACGATTACAGCATCAGAACCCACAGGCTCCGGAAGCTGTTCAAGCATGAGGAAATTCACGGGGACGGCAAATATCATCTGTATTACATCGGCCGCACCCGGATCCCGGCACCATCTGCAAAACCACGGCTTTACGGACACTGGACCTGGGCATTCAACGCCTCTTCCGCCATGCGCAGCACCTATCAGGCACAGGATGATAAGGCTCTGTATGACTTTTTCGTTTCTTTGAAATTCAAAGGGCCCGCCTATGTAAAAGGCTCCGGAGATCCTGACGGAATCTGGTTTGACAGGGTCATTTTTGCCAAGGTCCCCCCGGAAAGTTCCCCGCTTTTTTCAGGAAAAAAACATTTTATTTTCAGTACAAAGGAGTTCCGTCTTTCGACAAAAAAACAAAAACTCTCTCAGGATTTCTCTGCACCATCCATAGAAATATGCAGAATCCCCCTGAAAGACGGCAGGATCGAATTCTGCTTTTATTCTTACAAGTTACGCAAACATCTGTGGCGGAAATTCATCGCACCTGAACCGGGAAAAAAGGAGAAGTGGAACTGGTATTATATCAACACAGTTCAGATTCCCTCCGCAGCTGAAAAAATTGAATTTGCAGTACACAGCGACTGGTTTGTGATGCCCACACCGGTGTTTTCCAAATTGAGAAAAGGAAACAGCCATACCGGCAGCTGGAAAATTTTTGCGAGAATGAAATTTGAAGGAGAACGGGTTCTGCTTGACAGTATTGCTTTTTCCGCAGAAAAAAACCAATGCTCAGAGAAAAATTAAATTTTCTCTCAAATCAGCGCGCGCAGGATCATCAGATCTGAAGGGATGGTCAGCTTGATATTGGGTTCGGGGTTGAGGACCAGCGCCACAGGGAAACCGGCTTTGCGGAGCAATCCTGCGTCGTCGGTCAGATCCTCTTCCGGGAATTTTTCCTTTGCCTTTTTCCAGAGTTCAAGATTGAAAAGCTGAGGTGTTTCCACGGCAAAAAGTCCGTCACGGCAGACGGAGTGTTCCAAAGTTTCGCCGCCGCTTTTCCAAAGCGTATCGGAAACGGCCTTTCCCGGAAGAGCGGCACCTGTGACCAGAGCCGCGTCATAAAGCCGTTTCAAAAGGTTCACATTGGCAAGAGGACGCGCTCCATCGTGGACTGCGGCAATACCGTGACACGGCCCCAGGGCGGCGACACCGTTGGCAACAGACCCGCTGCGGCTCGTTCCTCCGTCGCACCAGATGAGCTTCAAATCCCGGACAAAAGGAAATGCCGCCTCCTGAAACTCCGCCCGCCGCCCCGCAGGGACGACGATCACGCACTTACCCGTCACAGCAGGAATCAGACGGCGCAAGGCGTGAACGAATACAGGGGCTCCGTTCAAATCCGCAAGCAGTTTGTCGCCGGAACCGAAACGGCGGGAGCTCCCCCCCGCCACAAGTATGAGATGAAGAGGCAGTTCCATAGGGCTCAGTTGGGGAAATTCTGGTGCATGGTCCGCAGCCAGCGCTTGATCAGAGGTGAAAGGACAAAGTCTTCAAGAGCATTGTCTTTTGTGAACTCAAAATCACAATAGGGGCAATTGGGAAAGGTTTCCAGATCCACCGGCTGCAGCTTTTCGCCGCACTTGGGGCAGACTGCTTCTTCCCTGACGCTGATAATATAATTGTTCTCATTGTTTTCCATAGTTACATAATATAACACCTTTCCGGGAATTTTTCAACATCTTTTTCAGCAGATTCGGAAAAAGCATCTTGACAAGTCAATATTTTCATGGTAAATTAACACAGAAAAGATTTTTCAGACAAGGCAGGTGAAAAAATGGCAGATACAATATGCCCCTTTTGCAGATCAAGCAACATTACAAGTTCCAGAAGAGGCTTCAGCATAACCCAGGCCATATTGGGAGAGTGTGTCTTCGGCCCTGCCGGAGCTTTGGCAGGTGCCATAGATCAGGATAAAATCACCGTCAAATGTCATACCTGCGGAAAGTCATGGGAGGATGGAACCATACCTGTGCCGCCTCAGGCTCCTCAGCGTACCATTTCATACGAGGAACTCAGACTGCAAAATGAAAGCGCAAGATTGGAACGGGAGTTGTGGAACTGCGAGCACCAGGATCTCAGAGAGGAAATCAAAGAGGGCAACGACCGTACCTTCATAGATAAGCAGATAAAAGAAAGAAAGTTCAAGATCGCAGGCAAAAAATTCGTTGAAGCCGCCGCACTTGCCTTTGCAGAAATGACCGTCCGCATCAGCTGCGCCCGCAAAAAAAACAATATGGATGCAGGTGAATTGTTTTTGTCCTTTGATGAAATCGCAGGGAAGGAGCTGCTTGACGCTTTTGACTCCATTCTTGCAGAACTTGGCAAATCATCTCATTTCACATTTTTCAGACAGGAGGCTGTCCACTTTGCTGTTTCCATCAATTATCCCATTTATGCCGTAAAAGAGATGACTGAAAAAACCAAAGAACTCCTTGCCGCAGAGGCAGAAACTCTGTCACTTAAAACCTACCGTTTCAAATGCCCGGAGTGCGGGCAGAAATACGAGGGGTATCAATCCCATATCGGGACCCTTACGGATTGCGTCACATGCAGTAAAAAAATTTCCCTCATCCCCATTGATTTTATGAAAAAATAAATCCCCCGGTACGGCAAGCACATCTTTTGACTAAATTCCGCAAAAAAACTTGATTTATCACCGTTGCGGCTTTATATTATCAGGAAGTCAAAAAACATTCCGATATTCCTTTCGGAAAATCGTTCAAACGATACAATCATGGAGATTTGAAAATGGAACTTACTCTTCTTGTTCTGGCTGCCGGTATGGGCAGCCGTTACGGCGGTCTTAAACAGCTCGATCAGCTGGGCCCCTCCGGCGAAACTGTTATGGATTACTCTGTCTATGACGCCATGCGCGCCGGATTCAACCGGGTGGTCTTCATCATCCGCCGGGATTTTGAAGAAGAATTCAAAAAAGTGATCGGCTCCCGCTACGCCGACAAAATCAAACTGGAATATGCTTTCCAGGATAAAAACGACCTCCCCGGCGGATTCACCGTCCCCGAAGGCAGAGAAAAACCCTGGGGCACCGGACATGCCGTCTACGCCGCCCGGGAACTCCTTACCGGTCCCTTTGCCGTGATCAACGCCGATGACTTTTACGGCGCCGACAGCTACAAGAAACTGGCAGCCTACCTGA
Organism: Lentisphaeria bacterium; assembly: GCA_017629975.1. Classification (GTDB taxonomy): domain Bacteria; phylum Verrucomicrobiota; class Lentisphaeria; order Victivallales; family Victivallaceae; genus UBA1784. The sequence continues at coordinate 1,031 of JAGBWB010000385.1, read as the reverse complement.
CCAATCCTCCCGCTCCCGGAAAGGTGCGCGGATGTATCGCCAGCTTTGTTCTTTCCAACACTCTGAGCGAAAACGGTTCTGTTTCCCGGGGTATCTGCTCCTCTGAAAACGGACTTCTCACCAAGGTTGTGGAAAACACCAAGATCTTCCGCAAAGATGGCACTGTTTACAGCACTCAGGAAGACGGAACCGATATTGAACTCACCGGAAATGAGTATGTTTCCATGAACTCCTGGGGTTTCATGCCCGAAATGGTGGGCGAGATCGAAGCCCTTTTCCTTGAGTTCCTCAAAGCACGCGGCACCGAGATGAAGAGCGAATTTTATCTTCCCGGCGTGGTGGATTCCCTGATTTCCGCCGGAAAAGCCGAGATCGCCATGCTTCACAGCGAAGACAGCTGGTTCGGTGTCACCTACCGTGAAGACCGTCCCACTGTTCAGGCGGCTCTTGCCGAACTGGTGAAATCCGGCGCTTATCCCGCCAAGCTTTTCTAACCTTAAAAAGGAAGGGCGGCAGAACAAATGAGTCTTACACAGGCAGAACTCCGGGAAATTGTCAATAATTTCATCGTTTACGGTGATTTTCTGGTGGGCGTTCCTTTCGGGGGCGGTCATGTCAATGACACCTACCAGCTGACCTTTGACCAGGGGGGCGTGCGGCTGTATTACATTCTCCAGCGGATCAACCACAATGCCTTCCGCCATCCGGAGCAGGTCATGGAAAACCTTGACCGGGTCACTGCACATCTGCTTGAAAAGATCCATGCCGCCCATATTGAAACCCGCAGGCGCACGATCCGGCTGCTCCGGACGCCTGCGGGCAAAAGCTACACCTATGACCGTTGCGGCAACTGCTGGCGCGCCTATGTTTTCATCGCCAACGCCCGGGCATACGATGTGCTTGAAACGCCGGAACAGGCTTTCAGGATCGCTCAGACCATCGGGGAGTTTCAGCTCAATCTCATTGATCTTCCCGGTAAACGGCTCCATGAAACGATCCCCAATTTCCACAACACCCCCAAGCGCCTTGAG
>JAGBWB010000384.1 GCA_017629975.1 Lentisphaeria bacterium | reverse complement strand
GAGCGCTGGTCTGTGAACCGCTCACCCCACGTGGACAAAAAGTCCATGGAGCAGTTTGAGATCCGCACCCATAAGCGGATGCTGGACATCGTCAACCCCAGCGCCAAGGACGTGGATGAGCTCAAGAAGCTCAACCTGCCCGCCGGAGTTGATATCACCATTAAGACCGGTTTCTGATAACAGTTTCAGAAACATCGTTTACTCCGGTAATCCCGGATAGATACCAATGTCCCCGGCCGATAGGGGACATGTATCGAAAGTTTCCCTGAATCCAAGGAGAACAAATGAAAGCATTAATCGGTAAAAAGATCGGTATGACTCAGGTCTACGATGAACAGGGTACCCTGATCCCGGTGACGGTGATCGAGGCCGGTCCCTGCGTTGTGACCGCTGTCAAAACGGTCGAGCGCGACGGTTACGACGCGCTGCAGTTGGGCTTCGGCGCCCGCAAGGCTAAAAATCTGAGCCGCGCCGAAAAAGGACATTTGACCAAAGCTGTGGCAGTTGACGAAGCGGGCAAACTTCCCGCTGTGCTGCGTGAATTCCGCGGTATGGATGCTGCCGAACCCGGCGCTGTCCTGAACGTGGGCGTTTTCGCTGCCGGAGACTTCCTCGATGTTGTCGGTACCACCAAGGGCCGCGGTTTCCAGGGCGTTGTGAAACGCTGGAACTTCGGCGGCGGCCGTGCCAGCCACGGCGGTGCCTGGGAACGCCGTCCCGGTTCTATCGGATGCTGCGAATTCCCCGGACGTGTTGCCAAGGGTAAAAAGATGGCAGGACACTATGGCTGCGACCGTCGTACGGTCCAGAACCTCAAAGTTGTCCGTGTCAATGTGGAAGAGAACTACCTCATGGTCAAGGGCGCTGTCCCCGGTGCCAATGGCGGTATTCTGCTGGTCCGCAGCGCGCTGAAAAAGAGTGCGAAATAATTAAGGAGAGCAGAAAATGTCCAAAATTTTGAATATTCTCAACTGTCAGGGCGAAAATGTCGGTGAATACACCATTCCCGATAGCGCCATTGAAATGAAAAAAGGCGGAACTGCTCTTCATGATGCAGTTGTTGCCATCCGTGCCGGACGCCGTGCCGGTACCGCCTGCACCAAGACCCGCGGTCTTGTGCGTGGCGGCGGTGCCAAGCCCTTCCGTCAGAAAGGCCGCGGCGGAGCCCGTGCCGGTTCCAGCCGTTCACCCGTCTGGACCGGCGGCGGTACCATCTTCGGACCCCAGCCCCGTTCCTTCGCCAAGAAGGTCAACAAGAAAGTCTTCACCCTCGCTCTGAAGCGCGCTTTCTCTGAAAGACTGAACGAAGATGCCATCGTCGTGATCGACAAGTTTGAACTTCCCGATCACAAGACCAAAAACGCTGTGGCGATCCTCAAGAAGCTTGATCTTTACAACTGCCTGACTCTGCTCACCGTTCCCGCTTACGAGAACACAGTTGTCTGCGCGACCGGCAACATTGCCTCCATGGGCATTGTCCGTTCTGCAGTGATCGATGCTTACGATATCATGAGCTGCGACAAGATCCTTTTCACCAAGGAAGCTCTTGACGCTTTCATCGCCCGTCTGGCATAAGGAGACACTGAAGAATGAAAAACGCTTTTGAAGTGATTATCGCTCCGGTGGTGACTGAAAAGACCAACGCTCTCATCCAGGAAAAGAAGTACACTTTCCGTGTTGCTCCTGAAGCCGGCAAGATCGAAATTGCCAAGGCTGTGGAAGAGCTTTTCAAGGTCAAAGTCGCTGATGTCAATATCATGAACTACCTCGGCAAGACCAGACGCTCCGGTCGCACCGGCACCATGGGGCGCCGTGCCAACTGGAAACGTGCGGTCATCACTCTGGCCGAAGGCTCCATCGAGATCATCTAAGGGAGTATATAGAAAATGGCAATCAAGAGTTTCAATCCTACGACTCCCTCCCGCCGTCATATGACGGTGCTGGATAAATCCGGTCTCAGCAAAAAAGGTCCGGAAAAGAGTCTGACCAAAGGTATCAGCTCCACCGGCGGACGCAACAACCAGGGCCGTATCACCACCCGTTTCCGTGGTGCCGGCAACAAGCGCCGCTACCGGGTCATCGATTTCAAGAGATTCAAGGAAGGCGTGCCCGCCACCGTGATCTCCATTGAATACGATCCCAACCGTACCGCCAACATCGCCCTCATCCAGTATGAGGATGGTGAAAAGGCTTACATCATCGCTCCTGTCGGTCTCAAAGCCGGCGACAAAGTGATGAACGGCCCCAAGGCTGAACTCAAGCCCGGTAACAGCATGAAGATCAAAGACATCCCCGTGGGTGTCGATATCTGCTGCATTGAGCTTACCCCCGGACGCGGTGCTGCTATCGCCCGTTCCGCCGGTCAGGTGGCTATCCTCCGCGGTAAAGAAGAAGAATACGCTCAGATCAAGCTGCCCTCAGGCGAAGTCCGCATGATCCATGTGGAGTGCCGTGCCATGATCGGTCAGGTGGGCAACCTGGATCTTATGAACGTCAAACTCGGTAAAGCCGGTAAGAAACGTTACAAAGGTTTCCGCCCCCACGTCCGTGGTGTGGCTCAGAACCCTGTCGACCATCCTATGGGTGGTGGTGAAGGACGTGAGTCCGGCGG
>JAGBWB010000383.1 GCA_017629975.1 Lentisphaeria bacterium | reverse complement strand
CCGGCAATACTCCTGAAGAAATTATAGACTCCTGCCGGAATTTCCTGACGGAACTGGGAGTTCCTGAAAAACTCAATGCGTTTCCCGGACTCACTCTTGAACTCATGGAGCGCACCGCCTGTTCCGCAGGTGAAAACAAGATGAAATTAGAGCTTGCTCCCCGGCCGGTGCCGGTGGATCAAAGCAGGTTCATATTGCAGAATATTCTGCTTAAAAGTTACGGAGAATAAAAATGATACACGTAATCGCCCGGATGGAAATCAAGCCCGGATGTATGGAAGAGTTCCTCAAAGTACTCCTTGCCAACACCCCCACTGTTTTGGCTGAAGATGGATGCTACCGTTATGAAGCATGCACCGACACCAAAGAAGAAGACAAAGATAAATATGTGACCATTCTGGAAACATGGGAGTCTGAAGAACATTTGAAAGCGCATCTTGCAACTCCTCACATGGCAAAGTTCCGCGATGATGTCAAGGATCTGCGTTTCAGTTCCAATGTCACAGTTGTTGCACCTGTAAAGTGATTTGAACTATGTATACAAAATCCGATCTTAAAGCTGACCTTGCCGCCATGGGGCTGCAGGGAAATGAAACCGTCATCATCCACTCTTCATTGAAATCCATCGGCGAAGTTGAAAACAGAGCTGACGGCATTCTTGATGCGTTGGAAGAGTTTTTTGCAGAAGGACTCCTTGTGTTCCCCTCTATGACATACAGTCTGGTCAACGCCAAACAGCCGGTGTTCTCAGTGCGGGATACCCCCTGCTGTGTCAGCGCCCTGCCTGAACTTTTCAGAAGGCGTCCGGGAGTGATCCGCTCTCTGCATCCCACCCATGCTGTGGCTGCCATCGGCAAGGATGCAGCTGACTTCGTCGCAGGCCACGAAAAGTTTGATTCCCCTGCACACCCGGATTCCCCCTGGGGAAAACTCTACAAGCGCAACGCTTACATCATGTTTGTCGGCACCAAAACGATCCACTGCAACACCTTTCTTCACGGTGTTGAAGAGTGGCTGCCTGTCCCCGGCATGCTGACTGACTATCACGAACCTCTGGTGGTCTATGACTATGAGGGCAACCGCATTGAAGTGCCTTCCCGCCGTCATGTGGGGGCACACTCCAAGTGGTACAACCGTATGCAGGGTCCTTTCCGCGAAGCAGGCGCATTGAAAGAGGGCAAATTCGGCGACGCAAAAGTTTTTCTGCTTGAAGCGCGCAAAGCAGGTGATATCGTTTATGATCTGCTTAAGAAAGAGCCTCTCTTCTTCACCGACGAGTTTCATGCAGGTGAAGCGCCCGACTGGTAAGGTGCGCTCCTCAAAAAGGGACTCTCCGCAAAAGAGAGTCTCTTTTTTTGTACTTTTATATAAGAGGATGATTCAACTCTTCCAGAGGAAATGCAATAGTTCGGTGTTCTATTCCGGAGCGGTAAACGCCTGAGATCATCTCAATGGCATCTCTTGCGGATTCCACGCCTGCAATAAGTTCACATTTCCCTTCTACAGCCTGAAGCAGATTCCAGGCTGCCCGGCGGTTGTTCTCAACAAAGTATTGCAATGCATAATTGTTCTCAGGGATTCCCCATTTTTTCATATCTATGGGAGCTGCTCCGGGGATTTCTGGCTCGGGAGGCAGCGGCAAAACTTCAAAGCGGGCGCTGTCTTCCGGAGGAGAGGGAAAATCTCTGGAGATCCTGAGTTCCCGGTTCCCCGTGTAGCGGATGGCAAGAGTTCCCGTTGTGCCGCAGACAGATATACCAAGCCGGGGTTCACCTTTGACTGTCACATTGCGCCTGCTTTCAAAAATGCCGTTGACACCGCCGGGGAAACGGAAGAACGCCAGGATCTCATCACCGGCACAAGGTCCGACGGGTTCAGTAGTGGGCAGAAGTTCTTTTGCCGCAAGGGGGCGGTCACAGCAGCGGAGATCCGCCATGACCTGTTCAGGTCTTCCGAAAAGCCAGCAGGCGGCGTCAAAAATATGGGTTCCGAGAACGATCATATCCTCCCCGCCGCCGCGGTGATCCTCTTTGCCCCGCATGTAACAGCTCAGCACTCTGCCGATGGCTCCGGAAAAAATGAGCCTTTTCATTTCCCTGAAAGTGGGGGCAAAGCGGGCAAGGTGTGCAATCTGTATCTTCAAATTCTTTTTCTTAGAGAGGGAAATCAGTTCATCAGCCTGAAGCAGATCTGCGGCAAGAGGCTTTTCGCAGAGGACATGACTGTCGTGTTCAAGGGCGAATTTGATCTGGGTGTAGTGGTCATCCACCAGGCGGGAACAGAGAACTGTTATATCCGGTTTTTCTTTCAGGATCATCTCCTGCCATGATGCATAAATTCTTCCGGCGCCGGTCAGATGAGCATAACCTCTTGCCTCCGGAGAGGGATCGGCAAGAGCAGCAACTTCAACTCCGGGGAGTCCGGAAAAAGCAAATTCAGTGTAATGTCCGGGGAGTCTTCCCCCGCCGGTCTCATGAACGATACAGACTTTTTTCACATTCTGCTCCTTTGATGAATTTTTACTCAACAGTATAATATAATGCCCGCATTGACGCTTTTCAAACAGAATACAAGGGCAAAAAAGCTCTTTCTTCCCTTGAATATTGAATTATTCTGTGCTATATTATACATTGAACAACAGTAGTAATATTTCTAAAAGGAAAGATTTCAACTATGCGCTACATTGACAAATTTATGGCGGCTTTCCCCTTTGAAGGATTGACCTTTGATGACGTTTCTCTGGTGACTCAGTATGCGGATTTTCTGCCCACAGCGACAGATGTCTCCTGCCACTTTTCCAGAAATGTCAAACTGAATATTCCCTTTGTCAGTGCCGCCATGGACACTGTGACCGAAAGCGCCATGGCCATTGCTATGGCAAAACTGGGCGGTATCGGTGTGATCCACAAGAATCTTGCTCCTGAACGTCAGGCTGAAGAGGTTCGCAAGGTCAAATCTTACCTCAACGGCGTGATCAATACCCCCATCACATTCCGTGCTGACCAGACTGTTG
>JAGBWB010000382.1 GCA_017629975.1 Lentisphaeria bacterium | reverse complement strand
CCGGTATCCAGCTTGACGGAACCTTCGTCAAAGTCTGCTCCTGGTATGACAACGAATGGGGCTACTCCAACAAAGTTCTCGAAATGGCCCGTGTCATCTGCAAGTAATGACTCCAAGGGTTATCCCTCAAAAAAGGCGGGCAGAAATGTTCCGCCTTTTTTGTTAGATTATATTTTTTACTGAAAAGATAAAAGGTAACAAAATGAACAAACTGACTCTCCGTGACATTGATCTCAAGGGCAAGAAAGTTGTTATGCGCGTTGACTTCAACGTGCCGATCAAAGAAGGCGTCATCAAAGATGATACCCGCGTGCAGGGCGCTCTGCCCTCCATCAAATATGTTCTGGAACAGGGCGGAAGCCTGGTTCTGATGAGCCATCTGGGCCGTCCCGATGAAAAGGGCATCACTGCTGACACCACTCTGAAACCTGTGGCTGCTTATCTGGAAAAACTTCTGGGCAAAACCGTTGTTTTCGTTGATGACTGCGCCGCTGCTGACGCTGCTGTTGCCGCCATGAAACCCGGCGACATCGTCATGCTTGAGAATACCCGCTACTACAAAGAAGAGCAGGCCAAAGCCAAGCAGAAAGAGGGCGAAGATGATGCCGCTTTCAAAGCTCGCAAGGCTGAACTCAAAGAGAAACAGCAGGTCCTTGCCAAGAAACTCGCCTCCTATGGCGATATCTTCTGCAACGACGCTTTCGGAACCGCTCACCGCGCTCATGCCTCCACCGCTGTCATTGCCAAGTACATGCCCACCTCTGTTGCCGGATTCCTCATGGAAAAGGAAATCGCTTTCCTCGGCAATGCTGTGAACAATCCTGTCCGTCCTTTCGTCGCCATCCTCGGCGGTGCCAAAGTTTCTGACAAGCTGGCTGTTGTCCGCAATCTGCTGACCAAGGTCGATACTCTGATCATCGGCGGCGGTATGGCGTACATCTTCCTCAAGGCCAAAGGCGTTGAGATCGGTAAGTCCCTCTGCGAAGAAGATCAGATCGACTATGCCAAAGAGATGATCGCCGATGCTGAAAAGCGCGGTGTCAAACTTCTACTCCCTGTTGACAACATCGCTGCTGACAAGTTTGATCCTGAAGCCAATACCCAGGTCTGTGCCGCGGTTCCTGCCGACTGGATGGGCCTTGATGTCGGTCCTGAGACCGTGAAACTTTATGCTGACGCCATCAAGGGCGCCAAGACTGTTGTCTGGAACGGCCCCATGGGCTGCTTTGAAATGGAAAAATTCGCCAATGGTACCATGGGCGTCTGCGCTGCTGTTGCAGAAGTCAAAGCCAATGGCGGTGTCTCCATCATCGGCGGCGGCGACAGCGTTGCTGCTGTCAACAAGAGCGGCATGGCTGCTCAGATGAGCCACATTTCCACCGGCGGCGGTGCCTCTCTGGAATTCCTGGAAGGCAAAGAGCTCCCCGGCGTGGCTGCTCTGACCGATAAGTAATTTTCCAGCAGGAAAATCAGAAGATGCGGAAAGGTGTGAGCCTTTCCGCATTTTTTAACTTAATTCAGGAGTTTTTTATGAAGCGTGAAGTTTTGCTTATTACCGGTCCCGGCGGCGATGCTCAGGGATGGGGAAATATGGCAGTGACAGAGGTCCTCAACGACACGATCAACGCCCTGGGCGTGAAATGTTCCATCGCTTATGTCAACAACCGCAAGGAGTTTGATGAAGTCATGGATAAGGCAAGCTGCGATCTGGTGTGGAGTTCTCTCTATTATCTTTCTGAACGTGAAGATATTGTAGGTGCCCCTGATGATGCAGAGTGGATCTCTGATCTGCTGGATGCACGCAATATTCCTTACATCGGGTCCAGTGCCCAGACCATGAAGGATCTGATCCTGAAGTTCGTTACCCATGAGATCATGGCAAAAGCAGGTGTCTGCGTGCCGTTTCATGTGTTGGTCAACCCCGGTGAGAGCATTCCTGAGGAAATTCCTTTCCCTGCTTTTGTGAAACCCAACGGAGAATCCCGTTCCGTCGGCATCTCTGACAGAAGCGTGGTCAAAGATCGTGCTGAACTTGAAGCTCAGGTGGCATGGGTCCACTCTGAACTGGGGCAGGGCGCCTTGATTGAAGAGTATCTCCCCGGCGATGAATACACTGTCCTTATGCTGGGCAACGGTGAGCATCAGGAGATCCTTCCCGGGAAAGTGACCGTGGATGAGACCCATTACGGAAAATTCCGTATTTTGCGCAGCGATTTGCGCGGCGTGGGATTGACCAAGGTTTCTATTCCAACTGAACATTTTGACGAGGCTGTTGAACTCTGCCGCAAGGCGACTGACGCTTTGAAATGCATGGATCATGTCCGTGCCGACATGCGCGTCGGAGCCGACGGAAAACTCCGTATTATTGAAGTCAACGGCATTCCCGGTCTCAAGCCTGTAAAAAGCTGGAGCCCTCAGATCTTTTCTCTTTATCATCCCCAGGATACCCCTGAAGCGGATTACCGGGAAATGATCCGCACCATTCTCGTGTCGGCATTTGTCCGTATCGGCAAGCCTCTTTAAGAGATTTAAAAACAAGAAACCTGACAGTTCTGATCTGTCAGGTTTTTTGGTATATGGAAAAACTTATTTCTGTTTCAGGAATTCTTTGAGTGAAATTTTCGGACCCATTCCGGAGAGTTTATCCACTCTGACCCCGTAGTTGATCAATGAACCGGAAGAAAAACGGGTTCCGGGAATCTTGCTGCTCGCATTATGAACAGCAATGACCACTCCTTTGCTGTTGAAAAGAGGACTGCCGCTTGCTCCGCCTGAAGAGGGCAGGTTATGGCGAATGAGAAAATTATTACGGCTGCCTCTGTTTTTCAGGTCAAAATCGCTGACTGCAACAATAATTCCGGTTTGCATGGAAGCAATGGGATTCTGGATATCAACATTATCTCCGGGAATATTTTCCATGGGAAAACCAAGATATCCGATGGGATCTCCTGATTTCAGCTCCAGAAGAGTCTTTTCTGAAGCAATGGAAAAAAAAGTGTTGTGCTTCACACTTGTATGAATGATCCCCAGATCCGATTTATCATTTGTCTTGACATATTCAGGATGGATTTGAACATGAGTTGCGGGGAGTCCTTTCCCGGTCATGCCATTGACTCTCAGTTCAACAGTCAATTTTTCACAGAGCTTTTGGATTTCATCTGCGATACGCTTCTTCTCACTGAATAATTTAGTACTTCCAAATTTTTGGATATACTCTTTTTCTGACTTTACACCTGCTTTTTTAAATTCAGCTGTCAACATTTTACGCTGAAATTGGGCGCCGATCATCTTCACTGTTTCCTTAAGGCCGTTTACCACATGACCATTGGTGACAAATTCAGTTTCTTTTATAGCCCATGCCGTTCCAAGAGGAGTGAAAAAGTTTGCTTCAGGAAGAGAAATTCCCACCAATGCAATGGCGTGTCGATTCTTTTCTGCAACATCTGCAAGAGCTTTTGCACTGTCAACAGAAAGTACAGACTTCTCTGTCTTCTGAGGGGCAGGAGCATTTTCCTTTTCTGGCATGGAGATCAGAAAAAGTACGCCTGTGATCACGATAACAGCCGCAAGGGAAAAAAGAAGTACTTTTTTTCTTTGGCTCTTTTCTACCGGGCGTGTTTGGAAACTTGCACCGGAAACAGGTGCGCTGTTTTCGCAGCGCACGCAGTTTTTTTCTTTTTTCCAGTTATATTCGTTCATTGCTTACCTGATGTTGTTCCGGGCAGCAAAAAGCTTGACGATGATCAGAAACATGACAAAGAGAAGGACCAATGCTGCAATGACGCCGCAAGCGATCCAGATGTATTCCTGGGGGTCGCTGGGGATCACCTGCATTTCAGTCTGCTGCTCAGAAAAATTAATGTTTTTGCTCCAGAGGATCGTTCCGGTCCCGGCATCTTCAATAAAAAGCTGGATCTCGCCATTGATTTGCTGAGAAAGAGCAAAGTGTTTTCCATCTGCGGCAATACTTTTTGCAGGATTTGTAACATGAAGATCGCGGACTGCACCGTAAAGGACTGTTTTAGTCTTGGCACTGCCGTCTTTCACTGCATAACGGAACTGGGAAACAGTCTGAATATCTGTATACTCAGGCAGAAAATGGGTTTCTGAGAGCGACTCAATAATCATACCCGTAATGTAGCGGTCAATATCTCCACTGACAGGAATGACGACAATATTTTTGATTTTAGCAAGTTTTGCATTGGCTCCGGCAGAGGTGAGCGAGGTTTTGAGAGAAGCGAGATGTTTCTTGAGCAATGTCCGCAAAGTGGTATCCATGGTAACGATACCGCGAACATCTTTGCCGGAGTAATGACGGCAGGCAAATGTTCCGCCCCAGACCCGTTTCCCGGTGGCGATTTCCATGACATTCATATCCAGTTCCACAAAAATGCGGTTGGAGTCCTGCGACAAAGTGAGAATGCGGCAGCTGAAAAGCAGCTGTGTGTTTTTGAGTTTTCCGAATTTTACCACCGTGGCAGGATCCATGATATCATCTTTGCGCTCACTGTTGGCGATTTCAGAATAGATCCTGTTGAGAGTTTCAGTTTCTTCTTTGCCCACCACACAGACAAAGCCCATTTGAGTGAGCATGTTCCGCAACCGCTCAGGGAGCAGATTCATCTTATCCCCCTTCATCGGCAGAACGGCAATAGGCCTTTTGCCGAATTTGGCGGCTTTCAGAGAAGGTGCTGCGGAGTCAATTGCTTTGTAGAGAGCTTGTCTGAAATCATCATCAGCAATGCCGCCCAGATTATTGGCGCCAAGAGTCACCACCAGCAAAAAAATTGATAGTACTGTGATCCATTTTTTCATTTTGAGAAATTCTCCAGTTGTTTATTTAAGTTCAGTAAGTTTATTGTTGAGAACATTGCGTATGCCCTGGGGCATCTGTTCTTTGGAATAGACAATGCGGAACGTACAGCTGCCGCTTGCAGGATCCTGGGCAATATTCTGGTAATTGATCACGCCATTGATGGAACTGATCACCCGGGCGACTTTATCAACCTCCCGTGAAAAAGCGCTTTCCCCCCCTTTGGCAGAGCCGGAGATCTTGATCGCGATTTCCCGGACAGCCAGTTTTTCGCGGTTCACAGCGGCGATACGGCTGCTGAGAAATTTACTTACTTCGCGGGCAGCAGAGGGAAGATACTGTTCTACGGCATTATCAAGTCCGAGTTTCCGGGGCAGAGGACGGAGACGGATGTTTTTTGCCATCTTGAGCTGATTGCCGAAGAACATTTCAATACGGATGCCTTTGCAGATGACTCTGAAATATTCACCGGTTTTGTCTTTGACTTCAAATTCATTGCCGATCCGGATGATTCCATCATATTTCTGGAATGCACCGATCTGAGCTTCTGAAAGAAGATCATCGCTGACCTCTTCAAAAAGTTTCCGGGAAAAGTCTTTGCTGCCGCTGCCGAGAACGATTTTCAGGCGCAGTTTTGCTTTTGCTTCATCACCCACAGAAAAAGCAAGATCCTGCACTTCAGCGTTATTACTCCTGGGAACTGGAGGAACATATACGTCAGAAGTGACACTGTTTTTACAGCATCCGGTCAGCAGTGCACTGAGAACAACAGCACTCAAAAAAAGATTTTTTTTCATTTTCAGCGATCCATTTCTTTTTGTTTTTCAATAAAAGCATTCTTTATCCCCTGAGGGGTAAAAGTATTTTTGTAAAAAATTCTGAATGAAACGATTTGTTTTTCCCTGTTGTTCTCAATGAGAGAAACTTTTTGGACTCCATCTATTGCAGAAAGAATCTCGCAAACTCTTTTTAACTCCTCTATTGAGTCAACACTGTGAAAACGCACGATGGCTGCCCGATAATTCTTTTTCACCTCTTTGAGAAGAATGTTGTTGATAAAGGAGTCCAGAGTGCGGAAAAGAGCTTTTCTGAGAGCAGCGTCTGCCGCTTTGCGGGTATTCCGGGGAGAACCTGATTCTGCCACACTTTTCCAGTGCGGCAATATATCAGATTCAACGGTAATATTGGACTTCAGACGGCATTCCGGTTCGGGGGTGACTTGCTTGATCTGAGAACGCACCATGAGCTGAATATCTCCTCTTGTCTTGCCGGAGACAAAGGAAATATGCAAACCGGGAGTCTTTTGTTTCAAAATTCTTGCGGCATCCGCGCTGCCTTTGCTTGAAATCGTTACGGGGATCCGATTCTCATAAAAGAGCTTCACTGGTCCATCACAGGGCACTGCAATACTCTTTGCTGTTTCCGGATATCCGGGAATCGGATCCGGTGTAACATAGGTTGTGCAGCCTGCTGTCACAGCAAGTGCCAGCACCGCGCTGAGGTTGAAAAAATAACGTTTTTGTTTCATAAAAATATCCTCACTGTTACGCATATTGGTGAAAGTCTAAAACTTCAACAGTTTGACCGTTACATTCTATGCGGGTGCCGGGAGAAAGAATTTTTCTGTTACCTGCCGGAGTCCTGAGAATAAAGGCGTTGTTTCTGTAAAAGACATTCCACCCGGCAAGAGCTCCAATGACTCTGCCCAGCTCGCAACACTGCCATACCAGCAGATAAAATTCCTTATCGGCGCCATTGTCTGAAAAGGTCATGGACTTGATCTTCTTTCTGAGACAGGTTTTGCACATCTTCATACCATGAGCATTTTGTTCACAATATTGGGTATTCATGTGCCAGCGGATATCTCCGAAATCAATATTTGCATCTTTGGGAAGAGTGGCAGACTCTCCTGACAATTTCGTCTGATCGATCCAGGTGCCGAAAGAACTTTTGTCTTTTATCTCAACATGCTCCTCATGATATATCAAATCTGCATGTTCCCGGCTGACAGTCCGGTTGGGTTTTTCATCCGCAGCCAAGCCGCGTTTCCGGACTATAAGGTCACATTTCTCCAGGGAGCGTCCCAGGGTGATACGGGGGGAGGATAAAAGATAGAGCTTGCAATCGTTCCACTTCAACATCAGCTTTTTAGTCGGGTAAAGTTCCCCTCCGGATTCCGCAGTTATTTCCATGATGACGGGATCATACTGGATCCTTTCCAGTGTCTGAGTCACAAAGGCATCAGGCATATTGCCGAGAGAGGCGATCATGTCGTTGGCATTTTTTCCGGCAAGTTTTTCCAGATTTTCCAGAACTCCGCCGTAAAAATTGATGTCAGCGGCATCGCTTGCGTTGAAATTCTGATTGATAATGATTTGTTGTTTGAATTCCTCTTTTGAGCAATCAGGATCATAGATGCTGTGTGTGGCAGTAAAAAGGTAATAGTTGACCTCTTTATCCAAACGGCAGCCGACATAAAATTTCAAGGTCATCAGCCCGGAATCTGCGCCGGGATTAAAATTTTTAGTAACGACCACCGGCTTGTTTTTTTTCAGCATCTGCTGCACAGGCAGCTCCTGAAGTTTGCAGCAGGCATCATCGGAGTGCTGCATAAAGATCGTCACCTCTTTGAGGTTGTCCTGCAAAGGTGTGAGTTCGATTTTTAACGCCGCATTCTTATTTTTGAGGAGGAATGTATTCCTGTTGTACCGGACTTCCAGACATTTGCAGTCACTGGCAACCATGGGAGAAATCTCTTCCGGCAGAGGCTTTCCGCAAGAAGCGCAAAAGTTTGCGTCTTCCGGGTCTGCGTTGATTTCAGCCAGACAGTGCGGACACTTTTTCATAGAGACTGGTCTTCCCTTTCTGAATCAATCTTCTTTTTGCTTTTTGCTGATCAGGGCGATGAGAGCATCTGCGGCATCTTTATTGCCCTGAGCAGCGGCAACTGCGAGGATCTTTTCAGGGGACATGTCCTGCTTCTGCTGCTGAAGATGCAAATCAAGAAGCTGCTTCCGCAGCACAGGATCTTCAGTTGCCATCAATAATGCCGCCATATCTGCGCCGTCAGCTGCTTTGAGAAGATCAATGTTCCGCTGCTGTTTAGCGTCATGTTTCATATTCTTGATAGCCACAAGCCGTTCAAGACGGTTCAAATCGGCGTTCATTTCCCTTTCTTTGGCTTCCCACTCCACATCCTGCTTTGCCTTTTGAAGTTCAATGTCAGTCATTCCAGAGCTTTTTCTGATTTCGGCATCAGTCAGAGCCGATTCTTTGCGGAGCGCATTATCAGTATGAGCGGAACGTCTGCGGATATCATCATCTGAAGAAAACTTTGTATCGCTGAGTTTTGCTTGAGCCTCTGCGATTTTCAGCTTTTCCTCAAGTTCTGCATCCAGATTCATGCGGCGGATCTTTATGGTCTGCTCAGTTGTCAGATTTTCAATTTTCTGATCGTGGGCGAGTTGATTATCTGACAGATTGAATCCGTTGGACTGTTTTTTGAGTTCCAGCTCGTTTTTGATGTCGGTGAGCTGTGAATCAAAGTCCAGCTCAGCAAGAATGCTTTCCTGTTCCATTTTCCGGAGCTGGATGCGTCTTTCATGAGCGGCTTTTTCTTCCTCAAGTTCAATCTGAAGTTT
>JAGBWB010000381.1 GCA_017629975.1 Lentisphaeria bacterium | reverse complement strand
GGTGATTTCTTCCGGTCCCAGTTTGGTATCCCGGCTGGTGATTTCAAACTCATCAATGTGGATGCTGGTGAACACATCCTCTTTCACCAGACGTTCACTCAGGACGATAGCATCCTCAAAGTTATATCCGCACCAGGGCATGAATGCCACAAATACGTTTTTACCCAGAGCCAGTTCGCCCTGATCCGTAGCGGCCCCATCGGAAATGGGATCGCCCTTCTTCACCGTCTGACCGCGACGGACAATGGGACGCTGATTCATACAGGTTCCGGCATTGCTGCGCAGGAACTTGATCAGTTTGTAGGTCTGGGGATTGGGGTCTTCCGTCTTATCCAGCGGTTTACCGTCAACGGTGGTGATCACGCGGGAAGCATCCACTTCCGCCACAATACCATCGGCACGGGCACTGGTCACAGCACGGGAGTCCACAGCCACTTTCTTTTCCATCCCGGTTCCCACATAGGGGGATTCCGTGACCAGAAGAGGCACAGCCTGACGCTGCATGTTGGATCCCATCAACGCACGGTTGGCGTCGTCATGTTCCAGGAACGGGATACAGGCAGCGGCGGCACTCACCAGCTGTTTGGGGGAGACGTCCATATAGTCCACATCTTCCGTGGGCCGTTCGGCCGATTCCCCATACTGACGGGTCATGGCCGTCTTATTGATGAAACGCCCTTCTGCATCCAGCGGAGCATTCGCCTGGGCAATCACAAACTGCTCTTCCTTGTCAGCAGTCAGGTAGTCGATCTCATCCGTCACTTTCCCGTCCACAACACGGCGGTAAGGAGTTTCCAGGAAACCGAACTTATTGATGGAAGCATACAGCGACATGGAAGAGATCAACCCGATGTTCGGTCCTTCAGGAGTTTCGATAGGACAGATTCTTCCGTAATGGCTGGTATGCACGTCGCGGACTTCAAATCCGGCACGGTCACGGCTCAACCCGCCGGGTCCCAGTGCACTCAAACGGCGTTTATTGGTCATCTCGGAAAGGGGATTGGTCTGATCCATGAACTGGGAAAGCTGGTTCCGGGCAAAGAAGTCACGGATCACACTGCTGAAGGATTTGGTACTGATCAGCTTGCTGGGAGTCAGAGAAGAAGCATCCGCTCCCTGCTGACTCAATTTTTCATGGATCAATCGGTCTGTACGGTACAAGCCCACGCGGCAATGATTCTGCAGCAGTTCACCCACGGTACGGACACGACGGTTACCCAGATGGTCAATATCATCTGTGGCGGCCGCTTTATTCCGCATCTTCATGAGCTGCTTGGTGGCTTCCATCAAATCCCCTTTATCCAAAGTACGGAAAGTAAGAGGCAGGTCAGAACCCAAGCGTTCATTCAGTTTGAAACGCCCCACCATCCCCAGGTCATACCGCTTGCTGTCAAAGAAAAGATGTTCCAGAAGCTGACGGGCATTGCTCACACTGGGCGGATCACTGGGACGCATTTTTCTGTAAATTTCACGCAGCGCATCTTCCTCGGTCTTGGAAGGATCTTTGGCAATACAGTTGATCAGGTAATGGTCGCCATCGGGAATATAGGCCAAATCCACGTTTTTGACCTTGGAATCACTCAACAGTTTAACATAATTGTTATCCAGGGGCTGACATTCTTCAATCAGCAGAGATCCATCCGGTCCATACACAGGTTCAATGGTGTGATACACTGAAACATCATCCTGTTTGGCAAGCTGACCGGGAGTCATGGTTTTGATCTCATAAGCAGCACTCAGCATATCCCGGTTGGTTTTATAACCGATGGCACGCAAAAATGTGGAGATCAGGAATTTCCGGCGTCTGCGCTGCCGGTCAAGATAAATATAGATCAGATCGTTGATATCAAACTGGACTTCCATCCAGGAACCGCGATCCGGAATAATTCTGTAAGAATAGAGACTGCGTCCGGTAGAGTGCCGGGTTTTTTCATAACAAATCCCGGGAGACCGGTGCAGCTGACTGATAATCACCCGTTCCGCACCATTGATGATAAATGTCCCCTGTTCAGTCATCATGGGGATTTCACTCAACGGAACGGTTTCATTGACAACAGCGCCATCTTTCGTTCTGAGATTGAATTCAACGCTGAGAGAGGCATTATAAGATAAACCGTCTTTGATGCAATCAACTACATCTTTTTTCGGCGGTGTAATATAGTAAGCAACGAACTCCAAGACCTGTTTGTCATTGCCTTTCCGGGGAAAGACTTCATTAAATACTTCTTGGAGGCCTTGATTTTTTCTCTCTTTGGGGTCCGTGTCCATCTGGAGAAAATTTTGATAAGATTGAATCTGACTTCCGATCAGATCAGGAATCTCCAGCACTTCTCTCAATTTTCCAAAATTAATGCGTTCAGGCATTATTCCACCCTGTCTTGTGGTTTTGCTGAGCTGACTTTGCACAACGCTGCTGCGATTTTCCAGACAACGCAATCCGCAGGCGGCCTATATTAACCGCGGATTTATATATAAAGGAAGGGACACAAAAGTTCTCTCCCGCTTTTTTGTATCACAGGAGAGAACTTTGCATCTCTGAAACCGGATATCCGGCTCAGTGAATTTACTTGACTTCGACCTTGGCGCCGGCTGCTTCGAGCTGGGCTTTGATCTTGGCGGCATCTTCTTTGGAGACACCTTCTTTGACAGGCTTGGGAGCACCTTCCACCAGTTCTTTGGCTTCTTTCAGACCAAGACCGGTGATGGCGCGGACTTCCTTGATCACGTTCACTTTGCTGGCACCCATGTCAGCAAGGATCACGGTGAATTCAGTCTGTTCTTCAGCGGCTGCGGCAGGAGCAGCACCGGCGGCGGGAGCAGCAGCAACTGCAACCGGAGCAGCAGCACTGACACCGAGTCTTTCTTCGAGGGCTTTCACCAGTTTGGAAAGATCCAGAACAGAGAGTTTTTCCACATAGGAAATGAACTGCTCCATTTCGGCGGACACTTCAACGTTAGCTTGTTCAGTCATTATAAGACCTCCGTAATTATTTTCGAAATTGTTTTAATTCGCTTCTTTTTCAAGCTTGTTCTTGTATGCATTGACCACGTTGACAATGCTGGAAACCTTGGCATTGAGAACTCTGACGAGGCCTGTCGGAACAGCAACAAGCAGTCCGAGCAACTGTGCACGCAGAGCATCTTTGGAGGGCAGATCCGCAATGGCAAGGACTTCGTCTTTGCTCAGCAGAGTGCCATCGTAATAACCGGCTTTCGGAGCCATGACTTCTTTGGTGGATTTCATGAAATCCTGGATCGTCTTGGCAACCAGTCCGGCATCCCCTTTACCCACGATCACTGCGGTATCACCCGTCAGCTTCAGATCTTTCAGGGCATCGAGTCCATTCGCTTCTGCGACTTTACGGATCAAACGATTTTTCAGAACATGACATTCTGCATCGTTCTTGGCAAGATCAGCACGGAAAGCCGT
>JAGBWB010000032.1 GCA_017629975.1 Lentisphaeria bacterium | reverse complement strand
ATTTTCATGTCAGCGGATTGATTTTCAGCGGTTACAACTCCGGTTCCCGCAAGGTGGGCGCAGCTTCTACTTTCGGTGGCATCTACATGCAGAATCCCCACAAATGCTCCATCAAAGATTGTATTGCCTATTTGAGCGGCAGCGGTATTTCCATCTACAATGTGGTGGATTCTGTGGTGGAAAACTGTCTGCTTTTCTGCAATGAAAATGAGTTCAACGGTTCCGGCGGAAATATCGTCTGTTACGGACCGGGAAAAAATTCTGTTCAGCGGAAGATCATCTCTTTCGGTTCCGGCATGGCAGGTCAGCGTTTTTACAGCGGCGCCATTTTTGACAACTGTCTCATTGAAGATTGCATTTCTTTTGACAATAAATACGATGATATCTGGATCAAATATCCCAGTGCCACATCCTGGGTCAAGAGATGTTTTGCCTCCAATTCCATTCATTCGCGTTTTATTAAAAATTCAATTTTTACAAGCGGGGATACCTATTATGACGGAATGGCGCAGCTGAGTATCTGCCGTTCCAGGGAAAAGAAATTTGATCCCCACCGTGAGTTTGCCGATCCCGCTCATTTTGACTACCATTTGCAGGAGGATTCTGTTTTCAGAAACCGTAAAGGGGGCGACTGGGGAATCAAAGGATTTTCTGAGAAAGTGCTTTTTGTTTCCGCCGCAGGAAACGATGCTTTTTCCGGCAACAGTATGAGAAAACCTTTGAAGAGACTCCGGAAAGCGGGGGCAAAACTTCAGAATGGCGGGAGCCTTTATTTGAGCGGGAATTTTAAGGAAAAACTGATCCTCCGCAACTTGAAGAACATCATTATCCGGGGCAGGGGAGTTTTCCCGGCGGTTCTTTCCGGGGGGATCCGGCTGGAAAACTGTTCCAATGTGCATCTTGAAAATATCAATGTCATGGGTACAGGGAGTTTTTCCGCATGTAAGAAAATGACCATCAAACGGTGCGCTTTTGTGCAGAAAACGGCGATTCCGGATGACTCTCAGGTGCGCCACTGTCTCTTTATTGGGGATGTCACAGGCGGAAAAGGCGGATTCTTCCGCGGCAATCTCTTTTGCGGAGCCTTTACCGGCACGCCGCTCTTTTCGGGGTGGAATGCCTATGTGAAAAACAGTATACCTGAAAGTGATATTGCCCCGACAAAGGTTCCCGCTCCACTTTTCAGTAACTTTGCCAAAGGGGATCTGACCTTGAAAAACCATTATCAGTACGCAGGGATCTGTGCTGACGGATTCCCTTTCGGGCAATACCGCTATGATTATGTTCTGCCTCAGGGGAAAATCGAACTGCGTCAGGGGGCAGTTTCTTCCACCTCTGCCACCTTTATTGTCCGCAGCGTCGCAGATTCCAGGGCGCGGATCACTTTCAAGAGCAGCGATGGGAAGAGGTACAGCAGTGCTGACGGTTACGGCAGTGAATATGCCGTCTCATTCACCGGACTCAAGCCCGGAAGTTCTTACAAAGGCAAGGCATACATTTATTCTTCCAGAATAAAACTGATCACCAACGCTCCCGCAAGCAGGAGCAAAGAAACGGTCTGCGCGTTCTCTTTTTCAACTCCTGCCAAAGATACTCCCCGGACTTTATATGTTTCACCTTCCGGGGACAACGCCAATGACGGTTCAAGCTGGGCGAAAGCCATTGCCGGGATCGGGGCCGCTGTTGAACGCGCCCGCGCCGGCGATACGGTATTGGTCGGCAGCGGCAGTTACAAGGAGACCGTGCGTATCTTCTCTACCGGCGACAAAGGCAAATGGCTGACGATTGCCGGAGCTCCCGGCAGTGAAGTTGACATTGACGGCTGCCATAATCTGCATCAGGGAATATTTCTGCGCGGAAAACATTATATCAAATTGGATAATATGCGTATTTGCAACAACTTCGGCAATGGCAGCCTTTCAGATCCCGGCGGCATTGTCTGCCAGAATGGCTCCAATATTATCTTCAGCCGTATTTTTTATGACAACCGTTCCAGCAATGGGCAGTATTCATTCAACAGTTACAGAACAGAGAAACTGCTGGTTGAAAATTGCGTCGGTGTTACCTCTTTCAGCGGTATGGGATTCACTAAATGCCCCGCTCTTGAGATCCGTAATTGTGTATTCGTCCGCAACAAGGTGAGTCACGGCTATATCGGAACCGACATGAACTCGCAGGCTCATCTGCATCACTGCATCTTTGCCGGACATGTTCTGCAAAAGGTCCACAATCCCTGTTTGAATATTGGTGAGGCATCAACTTTCAAAGAGCACGACAACGGATTCCTTGTCCGGGTGGACCGCAAAGAAAAGCCCCTCTGGGGATTCCGGAATTTGAATGGCACTGCCTTGCCTCAGAATGATGCGGGTTTCATTCTCAACTCTCAGTGGATGCGGCAGGGGCGTTTCGGCAGAACGATCCTGACTTACGATGACTACTGCAAACAGTTCAAGGTGAAACCGACAGCGCTTTTCGGTGATCCGCAGATGAAAGCGGTCTCTTATTTCTACAAGTTCAAAGATCTTCAGGATTGGCACGACAATTACATACAGGGCAAGGCATCAGCCGCCCAGAAAGAGCTCTTCCGCAAATCCAATACAGAAGAGCTCCGTGCCAAAGACAGGATCGTCATCACCGATTACATCGCCCGGAACCCTGAATTTCTCAAACGGGGGATCGGACTTGATCCGAAGGCTTTCAAAAAGTAATCCCTCTGAGGCAAAATTCTTCAGGAAGAAAGTGAGAATCTGCTTGTAAAATCCGGGGTACGGATGTAAATTAAAGCTGGGTTCTGAGATCTTATTTTCAATGTTTACATCATTGATGAAATGCTGGAAATAATTGCTTTTAATAAAGAAACACTTTCTATTCTTGAGGAAAAGAAAAATGAGCGAAAACGCCACACGAAAATTGCGTCTGGAATCTGAAGAGATATGCCGGGCAATTGAGCTGCCCCGGATACCGGAGCGGGAAATAAAAATTGAAGTTACTGATTTTCAGGACATTGCCGGAGTGCTGAATGATGCGCTCCTCCAATGTTCCGGAGCTGGGGGCGGAAAGGTCATCGTTCCTCCGGGCAGATACAGATGCAGCGGTCCTGTCAAAATGCAGCAGGCAACTGAACTTCACCTTTCAGAAGGGTGTTTCATCAAGTTTTCCCCGGCGCCTTCTCTCTATCTTCCCCCGGTTTCGACCCGGTGGGGCGGCGTTGAGATCATCAACTACTCCCCCATGAGCTATGGACCAAACATTACCGATGCTGCACTGACCGGGAAGGGTGTCCTTTCAGGCGGCAGAGAGACCTGGGGGACTTTTGTGGAGCTTCAGACGCCGGCAAGAAGCAGAAGCCATACGCTTCAGGAAAGCGGGATCCCCGTAGAGGAACGCATATTCGGCGAAGGCTGCTATATGCGTCCTTCAATGGTGCAGTTTCACCGTTGTGAACGCGTTCTTATTGAGGACATAACATGTGTAGATGCTCCCTTGTGGGTGATCCACCCCCTCTTTTCCTCTCATGTGACGATCCGGGGCGTCTATGTGGACAGTATGTATGTCTGCAACGACGGTATTGATGTGGATTCATGCAGCGATGTTCTGATTGAGAAATGCCATTTCCGCAACGGAGATGATGCTGTGGTGGTCAAGTCCGGCCGCGATGCCGACGGCAGAAGAGTCAATATGCCCAGTCGCAGGATCGTTGTCAGAGAGTGCGTTTTTCACGAGTGTCTCCACGGATTTGCCATCGGCAGCGAACTTTCAGGCGGTGCGGAAGATATCTGGGTTTATGATATCCGTATGGAAAATATCCGTATGCAGGCTATCTCTTTCAAATCCTGTCCCGGCCGGGGCGGGGTGATCCAAAATATCCACATCGGCGATATTGAGATCGGCCGCACCGGGGATCACGCCATTTCCATCGTCAGTGAATATGTCGATAAATTCATCGGTGATGAACGTACCTGCTACCGCAACTTTGAATTACTCAATATCCATTGCAGCTATGCGGAGAACGGCTTTCATCTTGAAGGCTCTGAAGCGTTCCCGCTGGAAAATATTCTCATTTCCAACGTGGTCGTTGATGAAGCCCCCGTTTTGTGCACCGGAAAAAAATTTACCGGAACTCTTGAATTCCGCAATGTCTTTATGAATGGAAAGGAAATAACATGCAGCTCACTCTGAACGCCGCTCTGACGGGCGAAAAAAAATCCAATTTCTGGAATAATGTCCATTTTCACCCCACCGATGCCGTTGAAGATATCTGGGGCGGAGAGATCCTTGACAAATTTTCCAAAGACGGCATCGCAAAGTATCTGCGCCTTTATGCCATGTTTGAAGATATTGTGACGCGGGATGAAGAGGGAAAACTGCACTTTGATTTTTCCGAACAGGACAAACGTTTTGATATCGTGGTCGAAAAGGGATTCAAAGTCCTGCTTTGCTTCAACTTCATGCCTGTTGCAATGGCTGCCGATCCTGTGAATTTGAGCGGTAGGCGGTACAAGGATAAGCGTTTCTGCCGTTCAAAACCTGCTGATTATACCGAATGGCAGACCCTTTGCCGTGTTCAAACTGAACATCTGGTGGAGCGCTACGGCATTGAAACTGTCAGTACTTGGCTCTTTCACTGCTGGAACGAACCGGATCTGGGATTCTGGATCTATCCGCAATTCTTTTTTGAGTGCACTCCTGAGATGAAAGAGGAAAAGATCGTTGAGTACTGCAAACTTTATGACCACTTTGAAGCAGGCGTCCATGCCGCCGCCCCTGAGATTCGGGTGGGGGGACCCTCCTGCGGTCACTACAAGGAGTTCTTTTCCAGAGTCATTGAACACGTTTCTCAAGGGGAAAATTATGTGACAGGCGCCAAAGGCACCCGCTTTGATTTTGCATCGCTGCACTGTTACAGCTCCATTCCTCAGGATGTTCATGACCCTTACCGTTTCAAGGTGGCTCCTGAAAGCATTGTCAATCAGTACAAAACCTACCGCTCCATTATGGAAAAGTACGGCTTGGGGGAAACGCCTGCTGTAATTGATGAATGGGCCGCCGCCGCTGAAGGTTATCTCGGCATCAAAGAAGACCCCAGAATGAGATTCCGGGAAACAGAGTATTACAGTGCGTTCTATTTCAAACTCATTGATCTTATGAGCCGACTGCCCATCCCCCCTGAAAGAATGATGATCTGCCTTTCAGGTCAGGATTACAATACCGAAGATTTTGACGGACACCGAACCTTTTTTACAGCAAGAGGATGGCGCAAACCCATCTGCAACGGTTTTGCTCTGGGAGCGAAACTGGGTGAGGAACGCATTCCGGTGGATGCCGGGCTGCCCCGGAATACCGGCGTCATTCTGACCCGCCGGGAAGACGGCGCTGTTGTTGCGGCACTTTACAATCATGTTTCTGATTTCGGCAAGTTCGGGGAAAATGTGCTGCTCAAAGCTGTTATTGAAAATCTGCCTGAGAATTTTACCCTGAAGAGATGGCGTATTGATGAAACTTTCAGCAACGCTTTCACTGCCTGGAGCCGTCTGGGATCACCCGCACAGCCCACAGTCTGGGAGCGGGAACTGATTTCCCGCCGTTCTCAGCTTGAAGAGGTGACTGTTCCGGAAATGGGCGGCGGATGCTGGCAGGGGGATATTCTGCTGACCCCGAATTCAGTAGAGCTTCTTGAATTTATTCCCCGCGGCAATTGAAAAGGTGGATAAGATGAAAAAATTGTTTTTGTGTGTAACGCTGATGGTTGTCTGTCT
>JAGBWB010000380.1 GCA_017629975.1 Lentisphaeria bacterium | reverse complement strand
GGGGATCTCTTGAAGAATTGATCGCGCCTGAGGAAAAAAGTGAACCATGGCGCAACTTTGCAAAAAAGATCCTTTTTGACAAACTTTATGAGATGGTCAACACGCTCCCTGAAAGAGAGCGGCAGATCATTATCTACCGCTTCGGACTTTATGGTGAGCCTGCTTTGCCCCTTTGCGATATCAGCGCACGTTTGAATCTTTCAAGAGAAAGAGTCCGGCAGCTGGAAAACAAAGTTATGGCATTGCTTCGTTCCAAAGAATATTTGAAATTTATTGATGGTCTTTCGCATCTTGATGATTAAGAAGGGAGTAATAGACTGATGAAAAGATTGATCGCACTGTGTCTCTTGTCGGCAGGAGCCGCCGCTCTTTCAGCTGCTCCGGCATCCCAAAATGGAAAAAAAGCAGCTGCTCAATCCTCAAAGGTGACACCTGCACAGGCGGCGGTTCCCGCAAAGCCTGTTGTCCCTGAAAAGAAACAGCCCTTTGAACTCTGGATGACTGCTCAAAATAAAGCACTTGAGTGCATTGAGAAAAAACAGTACGAAGAGGCCTTGAAGTTCTTTGACCAGGCTGAAAAAGAAGCCAACCGCGGCACCTGGAAAAATTATACCCTCTACAAAAAAGCAAATCTGCTTGTGAAGATGGGGCGCTCCGCCGACGCTCTTGAACTGCTCCGGGGAAAGGTCTCCCGTGACAGAAATACCTCTTACCACCGCGCCAGAACTGCATTGATGCGGGGCAATATCCTCACTGATACCGGGAAATATGATGAGGCAGCAGAAGAACTTAAAAGTGTTGCCCAGTTCAACATGAACAACTGGGTCGCCGCCGATGCTCTTTTGTCTCTCGGCAGGATCTGTGAACTCAAAAACGACTTTGCGGGAGCCTCAAAGTATTACCGTGAAGTTGCCGGAGATGAAAAGTTTCTGCCTGGGATCCGCAGCAGAGGCGTTGAAGCGGAGGTCAAAATGCTTGAGAAACGCAAAGAGTATTCTCAGGCTCTTGTCTATCTTGATGCTCACAGCACCATAGATCAGCTCCCGGCTGACCGCGTCCTTGATCTGGCATTTCTCCGCAGCGATCTGCAAATCGCTTTGAAAGATCTTCCCGGTGCCCGTGCCACTCTGGATAAAGCCATGGCTCTCCCCGGAAAACCCGGTCCGTGGCATGCGGCGCTTCTGACCAGAACGGCAAAGATCTCCTATTTGCGCAAAAGATATCAGGACGCTCAGAACTTGATGCGCCGCGCCAAAGCCGTCCGCGGTCACGAATGGGGGTATGACAAAGAGTTCCACATACTTATTGACAGGCTCATCGCCCGGCAGAATCGTGAAAGAGTCCTCAGAGAACGCAAAGCGCGCCTTGAAAAAGAGCGCAGAGCTAAACTTGAAAGAGAGCGCAGGATACGCCTTGAAAGAGAGCGCAGGCGCCTTGAAAAACAACGCAATGCCCAAAAAAATGCGGAGAAGAAAAAGTGATGAGCAGGAGTTATTCCTGCCGGGCGGCGGCGGCTGTGCCCCGTCTCAAGCCCGGTAATGTAAGTTTTAATGTTGATGAGATCATCGCCTGTTGTCAGGAGTCTGAAAAAGGGGGGGCGTCCATCATATTGTTCCCTGAACTTTCCCTGACCGGGGCGGGGTGCGGAGACCTTTTCGGTTCTTCAGCGCTCAAGGCGGCAGCTGATGAAGGTGTGAAAAAACTTCTGGCGTTTTCAGCAGACTCCGCCCTCGGGATCATTGCCGGTTTTCCCCTTTATTACCGGGGTGGGCTTTACAGTGTTTCAGCCTTTATCCTGCGGGGAGAGATCCGGGGAATCAGCTGCAAGTATTCTGTTTCAGATCCTCTCTTTGACTCCGGCGCAGCTCTTGAGGGGCAGAAGATCTCCTTGTACGGCAAAGAGATCCTCTGCTCAGGGAAATTGATCTTTGAATCTGAAAATGTGCGTTTTGCCATTGTTCCCGGTGAAGATATGCTTCTTCCCGGCAACTTTTCAGCTCTTCTTGCTGCCAACGGAGCGCAGTTCATATTTAATCCTGCGGCAGCGGCTGAACTTTCCCTTGTTTCCAGAGAGCGCATGGCGCAGCTGGAACTTGCCAGCGGTGCCCTGACTGCCGCTGTCATCACCGCCGGAGCCGGTGTCGGCGAACCGGGGAGCGATTTTATCTGCGGAGGCAGAGCCGCCATTTTCAACAACGGCCGCTGCGAAGCAGAAAATACTCCGCTTGAAAGAGAGCGTTCCATCATTTACGCTGATATTTTTCCTGAACGCCTTGAACAGCGCAGAGTGCGTAAAAAGTCTCACAATCCCTTTACGGCCGGTCAGAAAGCTGAGTTCGTAAGTATTGCCCCTTTGACCGCTTCTCCAGACTGGTCCCAAGTGCATCTTGAAGCCAATCCCTTTGTGCCTGCGGATAAAGAGGAACTTGCCCGCCGCTGCCGGGAAACCCTTGCCATCCAGAGCGCCGCACTCGCCCGCCGGGTGGAGTGTACGCGCAGCGCCAAACTTGTTATCGGACTTTCAGGCGGACTTGACTCCACATGGGCATTTCTGGTCTGTGTTGAGTGCTGCAAGCGTCTGGGAATGCCCGCAGATACCATCTGCGCCGTCACCATGCCCGGCTTCGGAACTTCAAAAAGGACCCGGGGCAACGCGGAAAAAATGGCTGAAGTTTTCGGCGCGGAATTGCGGATTATCCCCATTGCCGAAGCTGTGACAGCTCATTTCAAGGATATCGGGCATGATCCCGATAACCATAATATCGCCTATGAAAACAGTCAGGCGCGGGAACGCACCCAGATCCTCATGGATCTTGCCAATGAACTTTCAGGCATGGTCATAGGCACAGGGGATCTTTCAGAATTGGCTCTGGGGTGGTGTACCTTTAACGGCGATCAGATGTCCATGTACGGCGTCAACGGCTCAGTGCCCAAGACGCTCATGCGCCATCTGGTGACTTTTTATGCGGAACATATTGCAGACCCTGCGGGGAGTGCTGTTCTGAAAGATGTGGTGGCGACTCCGGTTTCTCCGGAGCTTCTGCCCGGAGCGCAGCATACGGAAGAGCTGGTGGGCAGCTATGACCTTCACGATTTCTTCCTCTGGCATACGGTCCAGTACGGCTCTGATGAAGCCTTTCTTCAGGAGGCTGGCGAAAAGGTTTTTGCAGGTGTTTTCTCCTCTGAAGAGATCCGTTCTGCGCTGCAAATTTTCACCCGCCGTTTCCGCACCCAGCAATTCAAGCGCAACCCCATGCCTGACGGCGCCAAGGCAGGAACCCTTTCACTGTCGCCCCGCACCGACTGGCGCGCTCCCTCTGACTGCTGAAGCAGGAGCCGCGGCAGGGAATTGCCTCAGAAATAATTAAAAAAGGAACTGCCCTTTTGCGGCAGTTCCTTTTGTTTGGAGGGGAAACGATTATTTACCGGGTTTCCCGAAGATGTCAAAGGTGACACCGTTCTTGATTCCTTCAGCAACAGTCAGACCGGCAAAGCCGGTGGCTTGCAGACAGAAGTCCGGAACCACATCCTCAGCCATGACGGCAAGCATGCGCGCCTTGAGAGGATTGGAAAGATAAAGGGAACCCTGCTTGCAGCGCTTGCGGATCTCAGCATCATCATACATGTTGTCCACATAATACTGAAGCAGAGAGGGGATTCCGCAGCACTTGGAGGAATACCAGTAGAAACGCAGTTTGTCATCAAAACTGTCTTTGTATTCTCCCCAGTTCACTCTGAGGAAGGCTTTATTCATGTCAAACCAGTCAAAGCTGTCGGGCCAGCGGGTGATGATGTCGGCATCGATCCACTTTTTCATCATCTTCTCAATGCGGCTGCGGACCTCTTTGTCAGAACTGACGTAATGGACCCAGCAGAAGGCTTCCATCATGTAGAAGATACGGCTGAAGTCACCGATGAGAGAGTCGTTTGACGGGGGATAAAGGTTGTAGCGGATCGGTACACCTGTTTCATGGATGTTGTCGCACTGCCACATGGCAAAGCCTTCCGCATTGCGGACGTAACGTTTGTCGCCGGTGGCAAGGTAAGCACCCGCAAAAGCAGAACAGACATTCATAGCCATGGAGTAGGGTTCGCAGATTTTGTGACCGTTCCAGATACCGTTTCCGTAGGCGCCGTTGGGCAGAGACCAGATGGGGACCCAGCAGTCCAGCCATTTGCAGCCGCAGTCAATGTAGCGCTGTTTCCGCACAGGATCTTTGCAGCAGATCGCCGCCTGGAAGAGAGCGTGAACGTTGGAGCCGCCGTCGGCAAGGTTGAGTCTGCCGGTGCGGATATCATGCTCTATCTCATCCTGAGTGTATTCAGTGATGGCTTTGCCGCGGCAGGTGGAAAAGAGTCCGCCGTTGGGAAACTGCTCAATGCAGTACTGATCCAGCCAGGGCCACACGGCTTCGGCGTAGTCGTCGCGGTTGAGAAGTTTTGCACCCAGAAGCAGGGTCCGGATGGGGTAGAAAAGGAAATACCACTCAAAGGGAGGTTCAAACTTTTTGAGGTGTTCCACGATCCAATCGCAGTAAAGTCCCAGTGCCTCTTCGGGCGTCTGCTGTTCGTAAATGATTTTCATAAAAATGCTCTCCGTTTTAATAGTGTGTCGGGATCTTTCTCAGAGCCACTTGATGAGGGGACGGTATTTGGCATAGATCTTCTTGTTCTTTTCCATGCCGCCCTGGACGTTGATGCTGTTGATGATGGGCACATCAAAGCCCTCTTCCACCAGCATTTCGCAGCAGCGGATGGCAATGGCGTTGCAGATAAAGGCGTTGCCGAAGGTGGAGTAAGCTCCGATCTTGGAGTCGATGCCGGGCATGGAAACAATGGCGTCGCCGTATTCCATGTAGGTGAGCAAGGTCACATCAAACATCTCGTGGAGATTCTGTCCGCTCTTGTGGCGTCCGGGGAAGTCCTTGGGCAGCTTGGTGGCATAGTCGGTTGAGGTGACGGCAATGACCTTGACGCCCCGTTTCTGGCACTCAATGGCGGTTTCAATGGTCACAGGGTTGATGCCGTATCCGTTGACCAGGATCAGCAGATCATCTTTGCCGATGTTGTAGGCGTCAAGGATATAGGGGGCAAGCTCGGCGCATCTTTCGCCGAAGGGAATGTGGGGAATGCGGATGGCGTCGGCAAAGACAGGACTGATACAGGCAAGGCCGCCGGCGCGGTGGAACATCTCTTCAGCCATCATGTTGGAGTGTCCGCCGGAACCGAAGACATAGATCAGCTTGTCAGCTTTGATCTGATCTGCCATCATTCTTGCGGCGCGGTCGATCATTTCCCGCTGTTCGGAAAGGATCCGTTCCATGCGGTTTTCCAGTTCGTCCAGGTACTCTCTCAAAAAGTCTCTCATTTTCTTTTCCTTTCGTTGAATATTGATGGGAGTTTCAAACTCCCTGTAATTCCACTTCGCAATTAAGTCTCACATGTTTTCTCCCGGGATCGGCTATACGGCGCATAAGAAGCTCCGCCGCAAAGGCGCCCATGGCGCGGGAGTCCTGCACCAGCATGAATCGGGGAGCGCCCTCCATGCCGGGCACCTTTTTATTGTCCCCTGCCGCCACGGTCAATCCGCTGCGCAGCGCTGAAAGCATGGCGCCGTAAAGAAAGTTGACAGTGATGACGGCGTCAGGCGGCGAGGACCGTTTTTCCCACCTTGAAATGATCTCTGACACCGCCTGAAAATTGGCAGGGGCATTTCCCACCGGGAGCGGAATATTTTCCCAGAGGGCATTCAACCTTGAATTGACGCAGAATTCAAGATAGGCGCTCAAGCGTTCAGAGTAGTTGCAGCTGTAGGGGGAGTACTCCGGAGCCGCTCCCAGAAAAGCGATATTTTTGTATCCGCACTCAAGGAGTTTTTCACACAGCTTGAAAATGCCTCCCCGGTTGTCAGGCATGACGGTATCTGAATTGACTCCCGGCAGCGCGCAGTTCAAAAGCACCATGGGGAGGGACTCTTTTTCTTTGAGCAGATACTCAAGAGCCTTCCCGGAGCGGACGATGACGCCGTCGATCTGACGGTTTTTGAAAATATTCATTTCCCGGTTGCGGAAAACTTCAAAGATCAGGTTATAATAACTGCGGCAGAGTTCCTCTTCTGCGCCGCAGACGGCTCCGTGTATGAAAGCATCATCCCGGCTCTGCAGTGTATCGGTGACAAATCCGGCGGTCCATGTTCTTTTCACTCCGGCAGAGTTGACAAAGCCGTTTTCCTGAAGCGCGGCGATGATCTTTGCCTTTTTTTCCGCAGAAACGCGGGTGGTCTGCGGATTACGCAGCACCAGTGACACAGCAACCTGTGAGACTCCCAGATTTTTGGCTATTTCTCTTTGATTCATCAAAAGACCCCGGAACTTTCAATCGTAAGGAACGGAATAATATAAAACCTCTGATTTGTTTTTTCAAGAGAAAAGTCAGGTTATAATTCAGGTTTTCAAAAAAAAGCTCTGCGGAAGAGAGGAAAATCCCCCCGCAGAGCCGGATTTCAAAAGAAGAATTTATTCAGCAGATAACGCCTTTTTTCAGGAGCAGATTGCCGTATTTTCTTGTTTCGCCGGTGACGACGACGCAGTGGACTTTTTTGGCTCTCTCATAAAAAGAGAAGCGTTCAATAAAGTCGATGGCTCCTTTTTCACCGTGATCCTGCATGGTTTTGCGGCAGAGTGCCACATAATTTTCATCCAGAGTGTCACCGGGGACTGCCGCCATCATGACGGCGGGTTTTTCCACATACTGATCCAGCTGCCAGACACCGAGGATCGCGTCGAGAAGTTCCGGCACATCCATGCCGGGAGCCTGAAGCACCGGGACGCCGGCGGCATAGGCAGGGAAATGGGCGTCTGAAAGAATGATTTCATCCCCGTGTCCCATTTCAGCAAGGACTTTGAGCAGTTCGGGGAAGAGAAGCGGACTGATTCCTTTAAGCATTTGCAATATCTCCTTTCTCTCTTTTCCGGGCGAATCCGCCCGCAATAATGAATATGACCAATGCCGCACCCAGCAGCATGGGATAGTAAAGAGTTCCCAGCAGTTCATTGACCGGAACTGCGATGCCGGAACTTTTGGCGGCGCCGAGGGCGATCAGTATTTGAGCTCCGTAGGGGATGAGTCCCTGTGCCACGCACGAAGCGCTGTCAAGAATGGCGGCGATCCGCCGTTTGTCGCATCCGTACTCTGCGCCAAGGTCACGGGCCACAGGCCCCGCCACCACGATGGCAACGGTATTATTGGCGGTAAACAGATTGACCAGCACCACCAGAGCGGCGCATCCCAGTTCACATCCCCGGGCGGAGCGGATGCTGCTGCCGATTTTGCTGATAAGCCATGAGATGCCCCCGTTATGGCGGATCATGCCCAGCAATCCCCCTGCCAGAAGAGCCACGATAAGGGTTTCTGCCATATCAAGAGTACCTTTTCCCGCGATCCCCACGCCTTTGAGAAGGGTGAGAGTTCCGCAGCAGCTGCCGATGATGAGAGCGGCAACAGTTCCGGCAAAGAGGAGCAGCATCACATTGAGTCCGCAGAGGGCGCAGACAAGAATGGCGGCATAAGGCAGGATCAGAAGAAAATCCCGCAGGGCAAGGGGGGCAGGTTCCGGCACTGCACTGCCGGACTTGACCGTGAAGAAATAGATCACCAGAGCGGCAAGGGCCGCAGGCAGAGCGATCCTGATATTGACCCGGAACTTGTCTTTCATGGCTGTTTCCTGAGTCCGTGTTGCGGCAATGGTGGTGTCAGAGATCATGGAAAGGTTGTCGCCGAACATGGCTCCCCCCACAACAGCCCCCAGCATAAGGGGGGCGCTGATACCGGAGTTTGCCGCAAGTCCCGCGGCAATGGGGACCAGTGCGGCAATGGTTCCGCAGCTGGTGCCGATGGCAAGAGAGATGAAGCAAGATACCAGAAAGATCCCGGAGGCCAGAAGACGGTCAGGGATCAGGTGACGGGCGATGAGAACAGCTGAGTCAACGGCTCCGGAACCTTTGGCGACGGCGGCAAAAGCTCC
Source organism: Lentisphaeria bacterium (assembly GCA_017629975.1). GTDB lineage: Bacteria > Verrucomicrobiota > Lentisphaeria > Victivallales > Victivallaceae > UBA1784. The sequence continues at coordinate 1,694 of JAGBWB010000380.1, read as the reverse complement.
GGCAAGGATGAAGATCAGCACCATGAGCATGATATTGCTGTTACCCATGCCCCTGGCGTAGATCTCAACTTTTTCTTCCAGAGGCTTTTTGCCCATGATAAGCGCCGCCGCCGAAGCGGCTATGAATGCCGTCGGCATGGGAACAGCATAGAAGTCGCCGCTCCAGAGTGAAAGTCCCAGATAAAAGAGCAGAAACACTGCAAAAGGCAGCAGCGCTCTTCCGTCAGATCGTCCGGTTGAAGTTGTCATAGTTCCTCAGTATTTGAAATTGGGCAGATCATCCCGGTAAAGTTCCCGGAACTCCCGCCAGATGTTTTTAGCTTGAGTGATGCTGCGGACATAGGGATCAAGACAGAGTGCCTGAAGCACCAGACCGTCATCCCCTTCCACAGCCGCCTGAGCGATCATTTCGTGAAGCGCCACCTGACGGCGGCTCAGTTCACAGGGACCGGGGGGCAGATCCCCCACATGGATGGAACGGACTTCGCCGCCGATGACCAGGGCGGGCAGATCCAGAATGGCATCCGCAGGGAGATTCCCCACTGCGCCGTTGTTGACGATGTTGACAGCGTCAATGTAACAGGGAGTGTTGGTCTCAAGAGCTGAAATGACCCGGCAGGGGTTTTCTGCGTAATAGGGATGGGCAGGATCTTTGGGGAAGGGCGGGAACGTTTGAGTTTTTACCGCTTCCTGCTGATCTTCAAGGGTGCGTTTCCCTTCGGCGACCCGCTTTTCATAAAAGCCCCTCAAACTTTCAAAGCCGTGCTGTTTCCATTCAGATGGTTCATAGAAACATGATGTGTACTCAACGATGTGTTCATCGTATCCCACAGGGTACATGCCGAAGACATCCAGAAGTTCCAGAGTGAATGTCTGCTGGGGGATATTGTCATATTTTTTCTGCCAGTAAGGGGAGTTGTGGACCAGTTCCAGAAACTCCTTCATGTAACTTTTCCCGGTTCCTTTGAGGCGGACATCAAAGAGCCAGTTGAAGTGGTTGACACCGGCGGTAATGACTTCAAGGGAGCCTGGTTCAAGTCCCAGCATCTCGGCGACAACGCCGAAAGAGCCGTGGACCTGATGGCAGAATCCCACCGTCTTGACTTTGGTGTAGTTTTTGAAATAGGTGCAGATGGTGGACATGGGGTTGGAAAAACTCATGAGCCACGCATCAGGGGCATACTTTTCAATGGCGCGGCCGATCTCACTGTATAAAGCGATCTGGCGCAGTCCGTGGATCAATCCCCCGGGACCGCCGCATTCGGCTTTGATCTGCTGCACACCGTATTTTTCCGGGATCCTGAAATCGTTGACCCAGTTGGGGTAACGGTTCTTCTCGCAGGAGCTGATAATATAACTGCTGCCCTCAATTGCCTCTTCAAGAGAGGTGGAACTTTTCAGAAGAATTGTTGAACTGCTTTTCTTAAAAAGCTCTTTCACTGCCTCAGCTGCGGCGGCAAGACGCTCTTTGTCAGGATCGTAGAGCATAAACTCTCCCCCCGCAAAAAGAGGATCTTTCACCAGCTCCTGAGCAACTGAAAGAACAAATCCGGAGCCTGCCCCCGGCATGGTTATTTTCAATTTGTCCATAAAAAGATGTTTCCTTTGAGAATGTGTATTTTTCATAATATACCCTTTCCGCAAAATCTTTCAAGGCAGGAGCCCGGTTTTTGGCAATAAAAAAGCCTCTCTGC
>JAGBWB010000379.1 GCA_017629975.1 Lentisphaeria bacterium | reverse complement strand
CCTATCACACCATGGATAACGTCAAGGTGGATATCGATGCCGTTATCTTCTGGCGCATCGTGGATCCCCAGCTGGCAGTCTACGCTGTGGACAATTTGATCCTCTCTCTGGTGGATATCGCCCTCAACGCCCTGCGTACCAATATCGGTTCCATGACTCTTGACCAGGTGCTCTCTGAACGCGCCTCCCTGACTCAGAATGTGACCGCGGAACTTATTTCAACCTCTGCCAAGTGGGGTATCTCTCTGCAAAAGGTTGAGATCCAGGAGCTGAACGTGGATGCCCAGACCCAGAGCGCCATGCTCAAGCAGATGGATGCCGAAAGAGAACGCCGCGCCGTTATCAGTATCGCTGAAGGTGAAGCTGAAGCTAAAAAGATTTCCGCTCTGGCTGAGAAAGAGGCCGCCATCATCCGCGCTGAAGGAACCGCCCGCGCCCAGGAACTCCTCGCCGCTTCAGACGCCCATTATCTGAATGCTCTCTGCGCTTCAGGCACTGTCTCCAAAGAAGAAGCGGCAAAGATCCTGCTGGCTCAGAAGTATATCGACGGTTTTTCAGTGATTTCCCAGAACGCCTCTGACAAGGTCTTTCTGCCCAACTCGGCAGCAGGACTCATGATCGATTCCGCCAATAAATAACAAGGAGTTTTTTATGTTTCTGCTCGCTGCCGCTGCTGCGGAAAAAGGCTTTCTCCACTCCATTCTCGGGATGCCGTGGGAAACGGCTGTGCTGATTTTGTGTGCGATTTTTCTGCTGGTTGATATCTTCTTTTTCGGCGGAGACTTTCTCACCCATCTGGTCCATGTGGCCATGACATTGCTCATACTCCACTGGCTTCCTGTGAATAACTGGATCTGGCTGACGCTTCTCGGTCTTCTGATCTACGGAGCGATTTTGGGATTACACTTTATCCTGTGGCGCGATGTCCTTGCCTGGATCATCAACCATTTGATCGCCCCGGATAAGATGAAAACGGGCAATGAAGCTCTGACCGGACTGAAAGGCGAAGTGCGTTTCATCAACGGCAGCTGGGTCATTCATGTCAATGACGAATGGCTGCAATGTGAAGTCGTTCCCTCCGGAGCCGCAGCTGAGTCTGAAAATTTCACCGGTGTCATCGTCAAGGTGGCAAAAGACAAAAAGCAGCTCTTCGTGGAGCGCGCTGAAAAGTAAATCACTTCAGGCTTGCCCCCTGTGCAGGGAAGCAAGGTTGAAAAAAGTGCCGCAAAGCATCATGAAACTTTGCGGCACTTTTTTTGACTTCTGTTTTTACAGTTCGGAAACCTTAAGCTGTTTGTCAGCGGGTGTCCAGACGGGTTCGCCGGGGATCCCTTCGGGGAAGAGCCGCACGTTCCGGTAGCGTCCGGAAAGGGCGGTCAGGGAGTTGCTGAAAAAGAGGAATGTATAGGGCTGCTCCTCGTGGAGCAGACGGGCGATGCGGCGCCCTGTTTCAATGCGCTTTTTCATGTCAAAGGTCACTTGCATCTCTTCCAGCATCTTATCCAATTCGGGATTTTTGTAACTGATGTGGTTGCTCCCCTCGTTGGCGGTCTGGGAGGAGTGCCACACCTGATAGAGGTCGGGATCAAAGGAGCTTGACCAGCCCAGACAGCAGACATCGTAGTTCCGGGTGTTGAGGTTCTGCACATAGACCGACCACTCCACGTTGCGGATCTTCATATCGATACCGGCCTTGGCAAAGGACTCCTTGAGCATGGGCATCATGCGCTGCTGGATGGAGCTGCCGGCGATCTGCATCATGGTGAAAGAGAACTTGCGCCCCTCCTTATCCAGAATGCCGTCGTTGTCCGTGTCGCGCCACCCCGCCTGACGGAGCAGTTCAGAGGCGCGCCGGGGATCAAAGGGGAAAGGTTTCAGCTCTGCGGGCAGAAAGGCGCTGCCCGGCATGAAGGGGGAAAGGGCCGTTTCCGCAAGTCCCCGGTAGATCTCTTTCCGGATCTTTTCCCGGTCCACGAGCATGGTCAGCGCCTGGCGGACGCGCTTATCCTGAAAGAGGGGATTCTTCTGGTTCCAGCCGATGTAGCTGTACTGGGGGAGCAGATAGCGGAACTTTTTCAGCTTGCCATTTTTGAACTCTTCAGTGCCGGTGCGGTTGATGTACTGATCCGGCAGCAGTCCCAGCCAGTCCAGTTTCCCCCCCAGAAGCGCCTGAAAGCGGGTGTTGGGGTGCTTGATGACTTCAAAGACCAGATATTCAATGGCAGGCGCCGCCTTGTATCTGATGCCGAAATAGCGGGGGTTCCGTTTCAATATGAGCCGCCGTCCCTTATCCCACTTGTGGAACATATAGGGGCCGCATCCCACGATCATCCGGTTGCGCCTGTGGTCGTCGTTGAACTTTTTGCCGTCAAACTTCCCCTCCGGAGCATAAAAGTGGCGGGGCAGCGGCGACATGCCCAGCGTGGCGGAAAGGGAGTTGTAATAGGCCTTGCTCCATTTGACGGTAAATTCATAATCGTTGTGTATTTCAATGGAGTCCAGATAGTGATAGTAGACCCGCAGGGGGGCGCAGTTCACATCCTTGTTTTTCACGGCGTCGGCGAAGAACTTGAAGTCATGGGCGGTGACCTCCACATCCGTGTACTTTTTCCCGGAGTCAGGATCAACAGCATCGTGCCACAATATGCCTTTACGCAGTTTGATGCGGTAGCTTTTGCGGTCGGGGGAGATGGTGAAAGATTCTGCCATCAAAGGCTCCCATATTTCCGGACGGGCGTGGTTGCGGGTGCCGATGGTTGAATTGCAGTAACCGTTGAATGCCGCCGCCATGGCTTCGTTGGAGGTCAGGGGATTGAGGTTGCCCGCTTCCGCTTCAGTGGCGCGGATGATCCTGCCCCCCGTCTGAGCCGCAGGGTCGTAGAACTCCCTGTTGGCGATGGTTCCGGGAGCAGGGGCGGAACTCTTTTTCTCTTTCTGCACCGCAGGAGCGGGAGCGGCAGGGGAAAGAGTTTTCATCTCTTTCATGGCATCCGCCAGATGGTAGTTGGATTCCCTGAGACGATCCAGGGCGGTGGTGATGAAATATCCCGCCCCGGCGATAACCAGCGTCAGCGCCGTCAGAATGAACTTTGTATAGCCGCTTTGCATATTCTTGTGTCACCTTCTGGAAATCTTGCAGATCATATAGGCGCCCACCGTCTGGAATATGATATTGGGCAGCCACAGGAGATACTGGGGATAGATCCTGGGCAGATCGGTCAGCACTTCGCACATGACAATGGACATGAAGAAACCGCCCGCCAGAATGACGCTCAGGAACAAACCCACCGAGGTTTCCCGGCGGCTGGTGCGGATGGCAAGGGGAAGCCCCAGAAGCAGAAAGGAGATGGGCGAAAGGGCAAAAGCGATCCGCTGGTTCAGCTCCACCTCAAGTTCTGTGGTATCCTGGTTGAGTTCCCTGGTCATGCGTATTCTGCCCAGCAGATCCTTGAGGTTCATGTGCTTGGGTCTGACCCACAACTCCCGGGAGTTGGCGCCCTTGCCGAAGTCGTAGGCGAAATCAAACTTTTTGGTGAAGAAACGGTTCACCGCTCCGGAACTCCCGGATTCCTTGTTGCTCACCATGCAGTTGTGCATGGTGAAAGTCAGAATTTTGCGCTCCTGATCCACAGCGATCTCCCCGTATTCGGCGGAAACATTCTGGGAATAGGTGTTTTTGCCGGTAAGCACATAAAGGTCTACGCCCCGGAATTTGCCGGAGGGATCCTTGTCGTTGATGTAGATGAGCGTATTCTGAACATTGATCTGTCTGCCGGGTTCAAAGAGGGCCTGGGGCTTCTCAAGAACAGCATCTCTCAACAATCCCCTTGCCTTCCCCTGAAGCGGAGGCCCCAGCTCCACCTGAAGATAGAGGCAGAGAGCGCTCAAAAGCACTGTGACCAGCATCACAGGCGACACGATCTGCATGATGGAAACACCGCAGGCGCGCATGGCAGTGATCTCACTGTCGGCGGAAAGTCTGCCGAAAACCTGCATGATGCCCACCATGACCGCCCAGGGGATGGTGTAGGTCAGCATGATAGGCAGAATGTAGAGGGCAAACTGAACAAATGCCCACGCCGAGGCTCCCTCTGAGATCAGATCAAGGATCTTGATGAGGTTGGCGCCGGTCATGGCAAAGGTCAGGATGAAAATAGACATGAAAAAGGAGACCAGAAATCCCCTTAACACATACCAGTTGAGAATACCCATTGTAAATTTTCGCTCCTTGTTTTCTGAAACTTATCCGATGCAGAATCCCAGTTTTTCCAGGATCTTTCTTTCTTTTCCGGGGGCGCCGGTGACGGTGAAGGCCTGAAACTCTCTCCGCACAGGGTAGCTTCCCCGGAGCTCCTCAAAGCAGCTCACATTCTTCTTGAGGAGTCCGCTGTCCCGCCGGGGGTCGTAGGTGTGGAGCAGCGTCTCTTTGAGAGAGACAAAGGGAATGATCTTCTCTTCCGGAGGATCAGGGAGCTCCGCAGGCGCCCAATTTTCAAGCTCCCGGATCCCCAGCACCTTTGCCACAGCGCGGACCGAGGCGGCGGTGCCGTTGGCTTTGCCGTCGGTGGAGTACCCGGCGATGTGCATGGTGCCGATGTGGGCCATATCCAGCAGTTCCGTATCAATGGCGGGTTCATTTTCCCAGACGTCAATGACGGCGGCGCTGAGGTGTCCGCTTCTGAGGGCCTCTTTGAGGGCGGCGCTTTCCATGGCCTCGCCCCGGGCGGCGTTGAAAAAGAATGCTCCTTTCCGCATGGCTGAGAAAAATCTTTTGTCCGCCATGTGGAACGTGGGATGAGCTCCCTCATACTCCAGGGGCACATGGAGCGTCACGATATCTGAGGACTCCAGCACCTCTTCCAGAGAAACGAATCCAGTTTCCCCCTTTTCCGCTCTGGGGGGATCGTTCCGCAGCACCTTCATACCCAGCGCCTCAGCGCAGCGGCAGATGATGCTCCCCACATGTCCCACGCCGACGACGCCCAGGGTTTTCCCCTCAAGCTCCATGCCCAGCGTCTGCAAGGCGCATGAAACATACTGTCCCACGCTGTTGGCGTTGCATCCGGGAGCGTTGTTCCAGGTGATGCCCAGGGATTCAACTTCGCTGACGTTGATGTGGTCAAATCCGATGGTGGCAGTGGCGATGTGTCTGACGGCGCTTGCTTCAAGGAGTGCTTTGGTGCATTTTGTCCGGGTGCGGGTAATGAGTGCCGACGCCTCTTTGAGGGCGGCGCTGTCAATGGATTTGCCGGGGAGATACTCCACTTGGGCAAAAGGTTCAAAGACGCCTTTGAGAAAGGGGATCTTGTTATCTGCAACGATCTTCATAAAATTCACCGTGATTCTTTCTTTTTTGTTGTTCCGGGAAGATTGACCGAACAGGCGGTGAAGCCTGTCCGCCGGAGCGGCGCAAGGCGCCATCTGGGCGCGCCTTCGGTCAGAAGTGTCTTGCCCGGAGTCATATTATATTTCCGGCACTCCCTGACAAACTGTTCATGGGTACCTTGATCCTGCTTCATAAGCAGAATGACTCTTTCGCCGGGATATTTTTTCGTCAGCAGCTCCATATCATCCACCCGGGGCACAGCCACGGGGATATCATTGTAAAAGAGATAGCCTGCGGGCACAGGTGTACGGAACGCGGCGATCCGCAGCGGAGCGCCTGCGGAAACGCTTTCAAGGGCCCTTCTCTGAAATTCGGGGAAGAACTTTTTCCCGGTATTGCATTCACTGAGCAGCACAGGATAGATCACCCCGAAGAAAGCCCCCGAAAGGATCGTCCCGGCAAAGAGAAAACTGCTGAGGCGGTGAGGGAGTCCCATAAGCCGGGAAAAGGAGCTGTTTTCCGTATGATCCATAAAGAGCGCCCACCAGCTGACCGCCCCCGCCGCCGCAGGCGCAAGGAGCAGAAGCAGACCGGGCACATAGGCGGTCACTCTGCCCCACAGAGGCAGGGCGACAATGGAAACACAGCACACGGATGCAAGAACCATACAGAAATACCACACCGCGGAAAAAAGGAACTTTTTCAGTTTTCCCGTGTTTTTGCTGCTGAATCCTGCGGCGCCGAAAAGCATGGCAAAGGGCAGAAACTCCACCGCTGACTCCGGAGTCCCCCCGCTGAAAAGGATGGTGAGGAAAAAGGCGCAGCAGACGCCGGTAAAGAGCTGTTTCTCTTTTCCGGAGAACTCCCCGTGCAAAAAACCTGCGATGCCCGCCGGCAGAATGAAGATCCACGGCAGCAGCAGAAAGAGGAGTTCCCATCCCCATTGACACCAATCCAGCTGCATCAGCATTTCAGGACTCCGGAGCCAAAACGCCCACTCCTCTCTGACGCTTTGGGCAAATCCCCCTTCCGTCAGGCAGCTCTGACCGTTGCCCCAGGGCACCAGATAAATGATGCCCAGCCAGAGGAGATAAATGAGCACTCCTGTGCAGAAAGCCGCTCCATGGTTCAGATTCAGGTGCGCTTTTTTCTTCTCACTTCCGAAGATACAGGGCAGCAGGATCAAAAGAGGTACCAGAGCGTGAAAGAGTCCCTTGACAAGGGCGCCTGCCAGACAGAGGAGATAAAAGACCAGATAAAAAGAGAAGGTTCTGTTCTGTTCCAGTTTCAGGAACCATGTGACTGCCAGCAGAATGACCAGAGTCTCTGCCATATCAGCCGAAGCAGCCGTGCCTGAGATGAGGAACCCGGCACTTCCCAGAAACATCCAGCATGCCATGGCGGCGGTCTTTTCGTTGAAAAGGCTCTTGCCCAGAGTTCCGAGCATATAGAGCGTCCCCAGGGCCATGAGAGCGCTTGAAAGGCGGACTGCAAACTCGGTATTGCCGAAAAGTTCAATAAAAAGGGCGCTCCCCCAGAAGACGGGGAAAGGAGGAGTCGGGGTGACGCAAAAGTTGAACGACCTGTGAAACCAGTTGCCTGAGGAAACCATTTCACGGGCGCTTTCGGCAAAGATCAGTTCTTTTTCCGTCAGAGAGGGGCACCAGAGAAAGGCAAAGAGCAGCACACCGGCAGTGATCCAGAAAAGGAGTTTCTGCCTGAAAAGCATCTGTCCGTTGAATCCGGTATTGTTGAATATCATATCGGGGGCAGGCATTTTATCAACTCCCTGCTGCGGGGAGCCTGAGGACTCCCGACCGTCTGAAGCAGAGCAATCCACCTCTCATCATGGGGTCTGTCCTTTTGCCGCTTCTGTTTTGGCGCGCTGCCAGCAGGACTCCATCTCTTCAAGGGAAACATCTTCAAAGTTCTTCCCCATGGCGGCAATGGCCTGCTCCACAAATCTGAAGCGGCTCTCAAATTTCAGCGATGCCTTGCGGAGCAGCTCCTCAGAGTTGGCTCTCTTGCGGAACCGGATCAGATTGACCACAGAAAAGAGAAGATCCCCCAGTTCCTCGTCGGTCTTTTCCTCATCTCCGGCGGCAAGGGCGGCGGCAGTCTCGCAGGTTTCCTCGCGGATCTTGTCAAGGACATCTTCCGCCTTTTCCCAGTCAAAACCGCATTTGGCGGCTTTGGACTGGAGTTTTTCCGCCCGGTTCAGGGGGGAAAGGGAGTGTTTCACACCGTCAAGAACAGAAAGAGGCTTTTCCTCTTTATGTTCCAGTTTTTTCATCTCCTGCCAGAGAGCTGCCACCTCTTCGGGGGTGTCGGCTTTTCTGTCGCCGAAAATATGGGCGTGACGGCGGACCATCTTGCTGTTGATGGAGCGCCACACATCTTCAAGGGTGAAGTGTTTCTGCTCTTCGGCAAGAACGATCTGGAAAAAGACATTCATCAGCACGTCGCCGCACTCTTCGCAGATATCGGCAGGGACTTTACGGTCGATGGCATCCAGCAGTTCGCCTGCTTCGCTTGCGAAACAGGCGCCGAAACTCTCTGCGGTCTGAGCTTTGTCCCAGGGGCACCCCTCAGGTGAACGCAGCTTGTGCAGAATTTCCATAAGGGCATCGGCGGTGGGGGGATATTCTTTCATGTGAAAAAAACTCCTCTGCAAAAACAACCGGATCAAATGGAAAATCCGGCGCCCACATTGAAGTGGAGCCTGACCTTGTTGTTGACACCTTTCTGATTGTTCAGGAAAGGATAGGCGATATCCAGACGGATGGGCACATTGAGGTAGGGCACCTTGACCCGGAATCCGTAGCCTGCACCGATGTTGAACTTGCTGAAGTCAAGTTCATAGGCGTGATCCCAGGCGCCGCCCGCGTCGCAGAAAATGGCACCCCGGATGGGTCCCCAGATGGCATGTGACACTTCAGCTGTCAGCAGCAGCATACTGAGACCGCCCACGTTCTCGTCCTTGTATGTGGGTCCCACAGTGCGGTAGTCAAAGCCCCGGATGGAGTTGCTGCCGCCCAGAAAATAGCGTTCAAAAAGGGGCACTTCATCGCCGCCGCCGAAGGTGGAAACGGTTCCGATCTTCGCCCCCACTGAGGCGATGAGGAACTTATCAAAGAAGCTCTTGTAGTAACTTCCCTTGAGTTCCAGGCGGTAGTAGGTGGCGCTGGAGCCCAGCACTTCAGGAGTGATGGAGCTGAAGAAGTTGATATTGTAGCCCTGAGTGGGCTCAAGGATGCTGTCGCGGGTGTCTCTGCTGATCATCAATGAGGGCTGACTCACAAGGAAGGTGCCGTCAAGGTCATGGGCCCTCACATAGGGCTTCACTTTGGGGTCAACATCCTTCACCCGGACCACATCATACTTGTATCCGAAAGCGACAGTGGTGAAATCATCAAAGATCTTGCGCTGGAACGAAACTCTCGCCCCCACGCGCCACTCATCCCAGTTGTCGTATTCAGTGGTGTTCATGTAGACAGAGGTCTCAAGGCGGATGGGTTCATCCAGGAACCAGGGTTCCACAAAGTCCACGTTGAATCCGGAGTTCTCCACACCCAGGATCCCCTGCACGCGCATTCTCTGACCGCCGCCGTAGAACCATCCTTTGGGGTTGGCGATGTCAAAGTTGTCAACAGAGGCTTCAAGCATACCGAAAAAGCTGTTGATATCCGAAACCCCCGCCGCCAGACGGAAGTTGTAGCGTCTTGTCTTTTCCTCAACCTTGAAGCGCACCACCTTTTCATCAGCGCCTTCGGCGTTGACAGTATCTGCTTCAACTTTGGTGAAGTATCCCATGCCCAGCAGTCTGCGGCGGCTGATTTCCACCCGGTTCCGGTCAACGGGGTCCCCGGGCTGGATCACCAGTTCGCGGCGGATCACCTTGTCTCTGGTGGCGGTGTTGCCTGAAATAAGCACATCCCGCACCATGAACTTGCGTCCCTCTTCCACCTCAAAGCAGATGTCCACGGTATGTTTTTCAGGATCGGGCATCCGCAGGGCGCGGCAGCGCACTTCGGCGTGTCCGATGGTTTCATAGAGCCGGGTGATGGCGTTGGCGCTTTCAGTTTCAAGAGCGAGGGAGAAGGTCTCTTTTTCCTTGAGTTTCAGATACTTTTCAAGGACCTCTTTCTTGAAGACGGCATTGCCTGAAACAGTGACTTTGCCCACGGTGTAGGGTTTGCCCTCATCCACCTTGAAGAGCAGATCCACATATTCGGGATCTTTTTTATCAGGCGTCTGTTCAAGAGCGGTGATGGTGAAGTCCAGATATCCTTTGTTGTGGTACTTTTCCCGGAGTCTTGCCCGGTCGGCGGCCAGTTCGTGACGGTCATAGAGTCCGAAGTTGAGATAGTTGTTGAGAAAGGGAATGTAATTCAAATAGCTGAAAGAGTTGGCAAGAGTGTTCCTCAAATCAAACTGGGAAAAGAGCTTCGCCCCCTCAAAAGTGACCTTGCCCACCTTGAGGCGGAGCTTTTCGTCGATCTGGAAGATCACCACCGTATCGTTGCCCTGAGGCACGAAAACAGGAGTGACTGTGGCATCCCGGTATCCCCGGTCGTAGTAAAATTTACGCAGTGCGGCGGCGCTTTTGCGGAGTTCGGCAGAGTTGAGGAGTCCCCCCTGGGGGATGGTGATAAGCTTGCCCAGGTCGCCGGTTTTGAACTTTTTGTTGCCCCGGATCTCAATTTTTGCGACCCGTTCCTTGAGTTTCAGGTGAAAGGTGATGTCAACATGCTTTCTGTCGGGGTAGTCAGTCACCGCCTGAACGTCGGCAAAGTTGCCGGTACGGTAGAGGGCGCGGATATCACCGTCAAGGATCTCGCGGGTATAAACCGTTCCGGGTCTGAGACGCACATTGTGCTGAAGCAGCTCCACCGCCAGAGGCGCGGAGCCTTTCTGCTCAAATCTGACCTTTCCCACCGTGGCGCCGGATAAGATCACGGCGGCGGAAATCACAACAAACAGCAAGAGTATCTTCACTTCTGTCAAGATCTTCTTCATGGCTTTTTCCATCCTCACATTTAAGGAGCTGTCGGCAGCTCGTATATGTTGTCAATCCCTCCGCGCCGGTGAAACGGCACAACTGTTTTTCCGTCAGGAGCCGCTGTTCTGGGGGGCGGGACCGTAGCTCTGGTCCACCCTGGGGGCAAGCTGGAACTCCATACGGGAGGGAATAAAGTTCAATTTCACATCACCAGTACGTCCGTTACGGTTCTTTTCAATGATCCACCATGCTTCGGCACTGGGTACATCGCCCTTGCTTTTTTCCCGGTCGCGGTGGAGAAATGTCACCACGTCGGCGTCCTGCTCAATGGAGCCTGAGTCACGCAAGTTGGCAAGTTTGGGTTTGGCGTTGGGGCTGGAGTTTTTATCCACCTCACGGTTGAGCTGAGCCAGGACCAGAAAGGGGATCTGGAGCTCTTTGGCAAGTTTTTTGATGGCGCCTGAGATCTGCTGGATCTCAGCCTGACGGTTCTCGGAGCGCTGTCCTGTGGTCATAAGACCGATGTAGTCAATGACCACCAGCTGGATCTTGTGGATCATCTTCATGCGCCGTGCTTTGGCGCGGAGTTCAGCGATGGAGAGTCCGCCAGTGGGGTCGATGAGGATCTGGGACTCCTTGAGGATCGACGCGGCACCGGTGAGCTGCTGAATATTTTTGGGGTCAAACTGACGGTTCCAGAAGGTGGCTTCGGGGACGCCCGCCTGAGTACAGAGAAGACGGCGGACGATCTGTCCTTCGGTCATTTCCAAACTGAAGAAAGCAACAGGAACGCGGTTGGGTCCTGTGGCGACATTGCGGATAATATTCAGAGCAAGAGATGTTTTACCGATGGAGGGACGGGCGGCAAGGATGAACATTTCACCGGGTTTGAGACCGCCGGTGTATTCGTCAACGATATCAAAGCCGGTTTTGAGACCGACTTCCACCTCACCTGAGTTGATTTTCATCAACTCTTTGAACTCCTGCTGAAGCAGGTCTGAAACAGGGTAGATGGTGGCGCCCATATCCGCGCTGCGGATATCAAAGACCTTTTTTTCCACATCATCCAGAACTGTATCGGCGTCCTGATCGGCTTCGTAGCATTTGGTCAGAGATTCGGAGCACACCCCGATCATCTGGCGCAGATTGTCATATTTGACCAGCTGTTTGCACCACGTTTCAATGTTGACGGTGGTGGAGATGGTCATTTCCAGTTCGGCGAGATAGATTTCTCCGCCGACGGCCTCCAGCTTGCCCTTTTCCCTGAGGCGCTGGGCGACAGAGAGAAGATCCACCTGTTTGGCATCAGCGGCGCCCAGTTCAACGATGGTGTTATAGATCTCTCTGTGGCTGGGGGTGTAAAAGACCGCAGTACGGTCCTTGAAAAAACTTTTTGCAGTATCAAAGCATCCGGAGGCATCCCGGATCAAGGCAGCCAAAACCGCACGCTCGATTTTCTCGGCGTGCGGTTGAGGACGGTCGGGAAGAACGACGGCAGCAGCTTCATCATCGCGCTGCCGTCTTCTTCTTGAAACAGGTTGTTCCTCCGGCATGAGCTTTTACCTTCAGCCGCGGACAACCCAGACCTTGACAGAGGCGCTGACTTCGGCGTGAAGACGGACTTCAACGTCGTAGCTGCCCAGAGTCTTGATGGGATCAACCTTGACCTGGTTGTGATCCACAGCGAAACCCTGCTTGGCGAGTTCGTCGGCGATCATGCGGGCGGTGACGGAGCCGAAGAGCTGATCGTCATCGGTGGCCTGCATGGAAATGGAAATCTCGACCTGAGCGATCTTTTCGGCAGCAGCCTTGGCTTCGGCGAGTTCTTTGGCGCGGCGTTCAGCGATGAGAGCCTTGCGGGACTCAACGAGGCGCATGATCCCGGGGGTGGCCTTGGCGGCGAGACCCTGGGGGATCAGGTAGTTGCGGGCATAACCGGCTTTAACAACAACTTCATCACCGGCAAGACCGAGCTTGGCGACGTCGTCGAGCAGAATCAGAGTGACTTGATTAGCCATGTGTAATAATCTCCTCTTGAACGTTTTGAATTAGTAGACCAGAGCGATGATGCGGGCGCGCTTGATAGCGGTGGCGAGCATCTTCTGGTGGTCGGGACAGGTTCCGGTGATCCGGCGGGGCATGATCTTGCCCTTTTCGGTCTGGAACTTGGAAAGAGTCTCAGCGTCCTTGAAGTCAATGTAGTTGACTTTGGCTTCGCAGAAGCGGCAGATCTTGGGTTTGACCTGGGTGCGGCGACGCACTCCGGCGGCTTTTCTCTGTTGCATGGAATTAATCCTTTCTGTTTACTTTATGATCAAAATACTTTTATGCAATTAAAAGGGGATATCGTCAACCATTCCGTTGCCGTCGCCCTCGTCGCCCTGAGGGGGCATGGGGGGCATGGCTTCCTCCATGGGGGGAGGATTGACGGAGCGGGTGTAGGAGTCATATCCGCTTTCCGGGCGGCCGTATGAACCGCCGTTGTCACGGGGTTCATAACCGTTGTCGCGCGGGGCATAGGAGTTGTCACGGGGAATATATCCCCCGTTCGGATAACCGTTGTCACGGGGTCCATAGCTGTTCTGGGGAGCGCCGTAACTGTTCTGAGGGGCATATCCGCCTTCCCGCGGGGGATAGGTGCTGCCGCCTTCGGGTGAACGGCGGGTCATGAACTGAACCTGTTCAGCCACCACGCGCAGCTTGGAACGCTGTCCGCCGCCGTTTCTGTCCTCCCACTGGTCCAGCTGCAGTCTTCCCTCGACCATGATCTGAGATCCTTTGGTCAGGAACTGTTTGCAGTTGTTGGCGCTCTTGCCCCAGACGACCACATCCACAAAGCAGGTTTCATCAACCTCTTTGCCGTTGCTGATGTAGCGGCGGGTGATAGCCATACGCATTTCGCATACGCTCTGACCGCTCGGCAGGCCCCTGAGATCGGGGTCGCGGGTCAGATTTCCCAGCAGAAAAACTTTATTCAGAGTAGGCATCCGATGCTCCTTTCCGGTTTGATTTGCAAAACGAAGATCCTTCAAGAGAACCTGAAACGCTTCAGGGCCTCAAAAGGAAATCTTACTCCATGTTGAGCTTGATATTGGTGGTGGGAGACTCAGGACGCTCATCCAGAATGATCAGATTGCGGAGAACCCGGGGATCCAGTTTGAACTTGTCTTTGATCTCAATAACTTTGAGAGGATCCAGTTCAAAGAAGAAATCCAGATAGAGTCCGGCCTTGCGGCGGTCGATCTCGTAGGTGAACTGTTTGCGTCCCATGGGCACGGTCTCGCCCATAACGCCGCCGAAAGAGGCGATCAGTTCAGCGAACTCGGTGCTGAAGCTGGCGCCGTCATCATCCGCCTTGCGGATGTCCAGAATGAAAACTGCTTCGTATTTTTTCAAAATAAACTCGCTTTCTTTATGGAATAAATGTTTTATTGTTTAATTGTCTGCCGGTGCGGGATTTTCTGAAACGGTGGTCTCAGCTTTACCCTTTTCTGCACGCGGCCGTGTGTTGTACTGGTTCATCGCCCGGGCAAGTCCTGCCTTGAGGATCACGGTCACAGCGGCGGCGCCGTTATTCACAGCTTCGTCCCAGAGGGGCTGTTCTTCAGCGGTGAAGGCGCTCAGCACATGATCCACCACGCGGCCGTCGCGGCCGATGCCGATGCGGAGTCTGCGGAATTCCGAACTCTGCAATTCGGCGATGATGGATTTAAGACCGTTGTGTCCGCCGTCGGAGCCGTTTTTACGGATCCGCAGCTGTCCGAGAGCGAGGTCAAGATCGTCTGAAATGACCAGGATCTCAGAGGGGGCGATGGCGAGCCTGCGGCTCAGGGCACCCACGGCACGACCGCTGTCGTTCATGTAGGTCAGGGGCATCTGAAGCATCAGACTGCGGCCCCGGAATCTTCCGGAAAAAACACGGCTGTCAGCGGTGTGAGACTCTTCAAATCCTTTGAAAGGCCCTTCAAGGAGCTTTTCAATGACCATGAAACCGGCATTATGACGGGTGTTGCGGTATTCCGCGCCCGGATTGCCCAGTCCCACGATGAGTCTGTAATTTTCCAGAATTTCTGCCATGAACAACTGTTCCCGGTTATAAACTTACTTTTTGGCTTCCTTGGCGGCAGCGCGGGCTTCAGCCTTCTTCTCGTTGATGGCTTCGGGCTCGTTGGCGCCTTCTTCGCCTTCAGCAGCGGCCTTTTCCTGGGGGAAGGCAACAGCGAAGATGATGGTGTCGGCAGGAACAGCAGCCTTGACGCCTTCGGGCAGAACCAGATCAGCGGCGGTGATGGTCTGTTCGATCTTGCTCACGTCGACCTTGATGATCTCGGGGAGGCAGTCGGGACGGCAGCTGACAGCCAGTTCGTGAACAGCCTGTTCAAGGACGCCGCCGTGGAGAGAAGCGTCGGCAGCATTGATGGCGTGGACGGGAACCATGGCTTCGATTTCAGCAGTCAGGTCAATTTCCATGAAGTCAATGTGGACCACATAGTCCTTCAGGTGGTTGATCTGGACTTCTTTCACCAGAACGGGGACCTCTTTGCCATTCTCGATCAGAGTGATCATGTTGACACCGTGACCGGCGATGACTTTCCACTCATCGGCGCTGAGGCTGATGGCGCGGGCTTCTTTGCCTTTGCTGTAAACCACAGCCGGGATCCGGCTGGCACGGCGCAGACGGCGGGAGGGATTATCCCCGAACTCAGTCCGAGCTTCGACTGCAATAACGTGTTTTGCGTTGCTCATGTCTTTCCTTTCTTTTTGGTTTATAGGAATTGTTGACTTTGGTTCAAAAATTATTTCACATAGAAAAGTGAAGAGATGGATTTACCGTCGTGGATACGGCGGATGGCTTCACCGAAGAGGGGAGCCACGCTCACGACCTTGATCTTGCCGCCCAGAGTATCGGGGATCGGCACTGCGTCGGTGGTGATGAGCTGTTCGATTTCGGGGCATCCCAGAAGGGTTTCTTTGCCCTTTTCGTTGAGGAGGCAGTGGCTGACGGCGGCGTAGACCTTGGCGGCGCCGTGAGCTTTAAGGATCCGGGCGGCGGCGCAGAGGGTTCCGCAGGTGCTGGTCAGGTCGTCGGTGATGACGCAGATCCGGTCCTTGACATCGCCCACCAGGTGGCTGGAAGCAACGGTGGTGGCGTTGATGCGGCGTTTGGTGACCACAGCGAATCCGGCGCCCAGCATGTCGCCGTACTGCATGGCCATCTTGGTGCTGCCGGAGTCGGGAGCGACCACAACACCGTCATCCCCCACCAGAGCTTTCAGATGGGGCACCAGGACGGGGCGGGCGTAGAGGTGATCCACGGGGATATCAAAGAATCCCTGGATCTGCTGAGCGTGGAGATCCATGGTCAGGACCCGGTCGGCACCGGCGCAGGTGATAAGGTTTGCCACCAGTTTGGCGGTGATGGGGACTCTGGGTTTGTCTTTGCGGTCCTGACGGGCGTAGCCGAAGTAGGGCAGCACGGCGGTGATCCGGGCGGCGCTGGCGCGGCGGGCGGCGTCGATCATGATGAGGAGTTCCATCAGATTGTCGTTGGGCGCATTGCAGGTGGGCTGGATGAGAAAGGCATCGGCGCGGCGGACGTTTTCCTCAAACTGGGCAAAGATCTCGCCGTCGGGGAAATGGGTGATGTGAACTTTGCCAAGGTTGATTTGCAGATAGTTGGCAACTTGCTGTGACAGCTCCGGATAGGCGCTGCCTGAGTATACGCAGATGTGTTTGGCTTCTTCCATGGTGATCCCCCATTTGTTTTATTTCAAGGAGCTCCCCGCGGAAATGTGACACTGCTTTTGAAAGGTCCCTTTCAACCGCTTGCGGCAGACTGTTTTATCCTTTGACAGCTGCCGGAACTGCGGCACCGCAAGATGCATTCAATAAGGTGAGAAACCTCTTCATTTTCAGCTCTTCATCAAGCACTTATGCTTGATCCGGCTCAAGATCCTCAGCTCTTTTTCAAATGCAGCTCCGGCGGACTTTCTGTGCCGAACCCGCGGACATGTGCGGAAAGAATCATCCCCCTCCGCAGCAGCGATCCTCTGACTCAAAGGATCGGAGTTCCATACATTGATTTGACATAATATAGCATGGATAAGGGGATTTGTCAAGTTTTTTTGAGCTTTAAATCCTTAATTTTGAAGTTTTTCCCTCACTTTCAAGACCCTGAGAGGGGCTCTTTTTTTCAAAAAAAGGGAAATTTATGATGCAAAAAAAAGAGGTTTTACAGCAAAAAGGTGTTGATATCAAAAAAATGGCGTGTTATATTATTCAGCCGATACTGTTTTGCGGTTCTTTTAATATGTTTAAACGAAAGGATTTGAGGATATGAAAAATTTTCTTTTGCTTCTGTGCGCGGTTCCCTTCCTGCTGGCAGGGGCGGCGGATTTCCGCCCGAGAGCCCATTCGGTGCGGGAGATCAGGATCGGTAAAAAAACGGTCAACCGCCTTGAACCGGGGAACTTTGAGATCGTATGCCGCGACAGCAGGTGCAGTGTCACCCGCTTCGCTGCTGAAGAATTGGCGGAGTTCCTGGGCAGAACTTTGAAGTGCAAACTCAAAGTGCTTTTCCGCCCCACAGGTCAAAAGAAAGTGATCTATGTGGGGAGCGTCGACAAGAGCGAAGTGAAAAAACTGGACCGGGACGGATTCTATATCCGTTCAAAGGGGAAAGATATTGAGATTGCAGGACACGATGAAAAAGGGAACCCCAAAGTCCGTTCTGTGTCATACGCCAAGGGGACACTTTTCGGTGTCTACGACTTTCTGGAGCGCTTCGCAGAGGTGAGATTTTACTTTCCCGGCAAATACGGCGTGGTGGTCACAGAAAAAAAATTCCTGGAACTCCCTGAAATCGACATCACCGACCGTCCCGACATGCAGTTCCGTTCCCTTTATCTGAATCCCGATCCCCCCCAGATGGAGGGACAGAAGTTCATCTATGAGGGGATCACAGAAAAAGAGATGCGTCTTTACATCTCTCTGCGCTCCCGCGCCGACACCATGTTTCTGCCCAACTGCCACGGACTTGCCTATCTGGGGTATGTCCAGCGCTTCGGCAGGAGCAACCCTGAATATTTCGCTCTCAAAGCCAACGGGAGCCGTTTCAACACGCCTGACAACATGACCCACAACGCCAACGGCCAGCTCTGCTTTTCAGAGCCGGGACTCAGGGAAAATGTCTATCAGGATGCTGTTGCCGTTCTGACGGGTCAGCCTGCCTCTTCAAGAAAAATCATCATGCCCAACGGCAAGTGCTACTGGGCGGGCATGTTCCGTGCGCCCTACTTCAACATCATGCCCAACGACTCTCTGGCGCCCTGTCACTGTAAAAGGTGCCTGCCCAATCTGACAAAGGGAGATGAGAAACGCTCCGCCTTTTACTGGGATTTTTTCATTGACACCGCCGAAAGACTCCAGAAGAACAATATCCCCGGATTCGTCACCACCATGGCATATCACCCCTACCACCTGATCCCTGAACGCAAGATCCCCTCCAACATGATCGTCATGCTGGCGCTGCCGGGGCGTGGCAGGAGGGAACGCCGCTCCAGCAGGCCAAAAATGATGAACGTGTCAGAGCGTGGGTGAAAAAACTCCAGGCAAAGACCTATCTCTGGACCTACGCCAACAAGCAGTACATGCCCTGGATCCCCAACTTCGCCCCCCGCGCCGTGGGAAAATACTACGCCCGGCAGGCGCCCTATATCTTCGGAACCTTTTATGAGGGCGAAAATGATATCTGGCTCTACTCTTATCTCAATTACTATGTGCTGAGCCGGGTGCTGTGGGACTCCAAAGCCGATGTGGACGCCATCGTTGAAGAACACTACAAAAAGATGTTCGGCCCCGGCGCCCCTGAGATGAAGGAGTTCTTTGATACATTGGAAAAGAAGTGGCTTTACAAGGTGGTGGGCAACATCGTGGAAACCTCTCTGGGCCCCACCGTGGTGCGCCCCCCGGAATTCAAACTCTGGCAGGAGATCTATGATCCTGCTTTCATGGCAAGGGCGCGGCAGCTTTTTGACACGGCGGCAAAGAAGTGCGCCAAAGCCCCCGATGCCAGGGAAAGAATTGAATTTTTCCGCAGAAACTACCTTGCCAACATGGAAGAGGGCGCCCGCAGGTTCGCCGCCAAGTGCGATGAAAGAGATGCCTGGAACGCGGTGATCCCCCAAATCAGCGCCGCTGAAAAGCCGGTCATTGACGGCAAGGTGGATGATAAGGCATGGAAAAAGGTCTCCCCCCTCTGGCTGGTTCCCAGGAAGAATGAAAAGAATGAGGTGAAAACCCTTGTCTACCGCTGCCGGGACAAAGAAAATCTCTACTTTGCCTTTGTCTGCGAAGAACCCTTTACCGATCAGATGGCGACCGCCCCCCGAAAGACGGATGATCCGAAACTCTGGATGGATAACACCATTGAAGTGCTCCTTGACACTGCCGGGAAACGGAATTTCCACCAGCAGTTCATCATCAACTCCGACGGCGTCGTCACCGATCTTATCATGAAACACAATAAAGCCGACTACAAGTGGAGCGCTCCCCACAAAGCCAAAGTTTCAGTGATCCCCGGCAAGCAATGGAGCGCCGAGATCTGCATTCCCCTCAAGGGCCTTGCCCCCATGGAAAAAAGTGACCGCATCCACGCCAACTTCACCCGCATCAGGATCCTGAAAAACCGGAAAGCCAAAACTGTGCTCTACAACTGGTGCCGCATGATGGGAGGACACCGCGCCGATGAGTTCGGCGTGCTGCACTTCAACGATCCGGGGCGGAAAACTCTTCTCGCCGACGGCGACTTTGAAAAGCCGACCACCCGCAACAGCACCCGTCTGGGCCAGTGGAGCAGCACTGAAGGATTCAACCGGGATACAGAGTATTACCGCACTTCAGGGGCATCGCTGCGCTTTGAGGGCAAAAGAAAGAGCGCAAGACAGTGGTTCAAAGGACTCAAGCCCGGCACGGCGTATGAGCTGAGCTTCTATGTGCGGATGGAAAAAGTTTCTGCCGCAGGTCCCCGGGGCGGACTTTATGCCCGTATCAATGATTCAGGCAAAGCTGCCCACTATCTGCCCAAAATCCCCCTGACAGGTACCATGAACTGGACACGCCATGTGTACCGTTTCAAGACCTCCCCCAAAAGTGTGACCACAGCCAACACCATTGATTTCAACTTCTTCCGCGCCACCGGAAAAGCCTGGGTGGATCACGTTGAGATCTGCGAAGTCAAAGAGAAGCACTGAATGAAAAAAAGTTTTTTTCTGCTGTTGCTGGCGGGGACACTCCTCCCTCTCGGTGCCGTTTCGGTTCAATTCACGCTTAAACCTGTTTCCAAACGGCAGCTCTCTGTTTCAGAGAACTCCTCTGCGGTGCTCATCCGTCAGGGAAAATCTCAGATGGCAGTTGCCGTTCCTCCGGGGGCGCCTGCTTCCGTCAGGCGCGCCGCAGGGGAGCTTGTTTCATTTCTGCGCCGGATCTGCGGCAGTGAAAAAAGTGTTCCTCTTTTCACCAAAGTCCCCGCCTCTTTCAAAGGGTTCCTCTTCTGCGTGGGCGACACCGCTTTCGCCGCTGAGCTCAAGGCGGATCTGAACGCCCTTGACCGGGACGGATTCGTGATCAAAAGTTCAGGGGAAAAGCTCCTTATCGCCGGGAGCGACGCCCTTGACGGAAGTTCCGGGCAGGGAACGCTTTTCGGGTGTTACGAGTTTCTGGAGCGTTTCGGAGGAGTGAGATTTTACTTTCCCGGCAAATACGGCATCCTTGTGCCCCGTAAAAGAGAGTGGACCATACCTGAGATCACCTTTTATGACCGTCCGGACTCCCAGTACCGCCGGATCTACTGGCCGGGGATCCACGGCGTCAAGCCGGTGTGGCACGATCCTGAGAGCGATGACGCATGGCGCCCGGCACTGGCGCGCCACGGGGAGCGGCTCCGCCAGTCGACCCTCTTTCTGCCCAACTGCCACGGACTGGCTCATCTGGGATATGTGAAACGCTTCGCACGGAAACATCCGGAATACTTTGCCCTCAGAGAGAACGGCAGACCCATTGACGGCTCCGATATCAAAGATCCCAGCGATGCAAGGGGACACCTCTGTTTCAGCTCCGGCATCATGGAAGAGATCTATCAGGATGCCAAAGCCATCCTCACAGGAGCTGACGCCATTGCCGCAAGAAAGATGACCGGGTACTCCCCCTGGGCCCATGCCAAACCCTTTTTCAATCTCATGCCCAACGACTCCATGGCGCGCTGCCGCTGCAAAAAGTGCGCCCCCATCTTCTCAGGATTGAACTACCGCAGCAATTACAGCACCGGAGCGGCAGATTTTCTCTGGGGAAAACTCCTTGAGATCCCCAAAAGACTTGAGAAAGAAAAGATCCCCGGATTCGTCACCATGATGGCATACGATCTCTGCAAAGAGCCCCCCAAAGAGAAGCTCCCCGGAAATGTGGTGATCCAGGTGGCGGTAAACGGTCCCTGGAGCAAGGGACGACCCGCAGAAAAAAAGGAGCTTGAACTTGTCAAACGGTGGATCAAAGCCTGCGGCGGCAACAAGATCTACATGTGGAACTATCCCACCAAATGCGCCGTCAAAGAGCTGCCCCTCATCCCCAACCATACGCCTGAGTGCATCGGCGAATACTACAAAAAGATGTATCCCTGCAGTTTCGGTACCATGCTCAATGCCACTTCAGACCACTGGTTTTTCGGACACCTGAACTTCTATGTCTTTTCAAAGGTCATGTGGGATCACACCACCGATGTCAACGCCCTTTTGAAAGAGTATTTTTCACGCATGTTCGGCAAAGGCGCTCCTGTTATGGAGGAGATCTCAAAGACTTTAGAGCACCACTGGCTGAAAAACATCTGCGGCAACACCGTTGAAACCTCTGTGGGACCTGTTTCCGCCCCCCCTGATGAACTGAAGCTCTGGAACACCATCTTCAATGAAAAAGAGATCGCCCGCATCGAAAATCTTTTTGCCCGCGCCGTCAGAGAGGCCGGAAAGGATAAAGCTGCCGTTGAAAGGATCCTTTTCTGGAAAAAGTCCATGTGGGATCCCACCGCTGCCGGCAGAGAGCGCTACTTCAACAACCGGGAGGCTGCGGAGCGTTTTTCCATCCCCGCGGTCTCCCTCAGAAAAGGGGAACCCCTCAACTGGAAGAACACGCCCCAAAGCGCCCTGATCCCCCTCAAAAAAGAGAGTGCCGAAGTACAGACCTCACTCCGGATGCGCTGTGATGAGAAAAATTTTTATTTTCTCTTTGAGTGCGCCGAACCCCATACCTCTGCCATGGCTGCCCGGAAACGCCCCGTTGAGGACCGGAAGATCTGGCAGGACAACTGTATTGAGATCCATATCGGGTCAAAGACCAAAGAAACGTCACACCAGATCATCGTCAACAGCAAAGGCGCCGTGGGGGATCTGAAGATCACTCCCGCAAAGATGCTGGACGACTGGAAATGGGATTCAGGCGCAAAGGCCCGTGTCACCGTGGAAGAGAACAAACTCTGGCGCGCCGAGGTCACAGTTCCGCGGAAAAATCTCCCCCCGGCGGAGAAGGGAAAGATCTATGTGAACTTCAACCGCAGCCGGGTCCTTGACGGGATCCCTGTAAAGGTCCCCCACTATACCTGGAGCCCCTATGCCAAATTCTTTGCCGATACCGCCAATTTCGGAACAGCGGTCATTGATCCGCCCCCCTCAAAGAACCTTTTCACCGATCCCGATTTTGAAGTAACAGCTCTCCGCGGCGCCGGAAAGAAAAGCGCCTGGTACGGTCCGCTCCCTGTACGGGATACACAAGTGTTCCGCACAGCGGGGGTTTCCATGAGGTTTGAGGGTAAAAGGAATGCTCTTGTCCACAAGGTCCCTTTGAAGCCTGACACAAGATACAGACTCAGCTTCTTTCTTAAAATGGATAATGTGAAACTTCTCCCCGGATTCCGTGTGACCAACGGCGGTTTCTATCTGCGGATAGATGAGGGGGGCAAAGCACATTATTTCCCCAAACAGCCCTGTTACGGATCAACTCAGTGGATCTATATGGAGCACATCTGGCGCACAGGAAAAAGTGTCGGCGCCGCTTACGCCCCCTATATCCACTTCACCCTGCGCAATGTTTCCGGCAAAGCCCGGGTGGATCACGTTGAACTTACACCACTTGATGAATAATAATAAAGAACCCGGGATTTTTATGAAAAAAGAACAAAAGTATGATTTCCGTACAAGAATGCACGAACATCATTTGAAGTACTGCCGCAGAAGCGATGTTGCTCCCGGAGCAGGAGAAGTTGAGATCACTTCCCAATGGCAGATCCTTTTTACAGGCAGCCACTTTCTTGAAGAGCGCGCCGCCTTTGATCTGAAACGCTTCCTTTCCTCCGCCATGGGCGTCACCCTTGAGGGGAAAGGGGAAAAAAAGATCATCATTTCCTCAGGGAACGACTTCAGCGCCCCTCCCGGAGCTTTTTTCAAAGTTGCCGCAGACACCATTGAGATCCGGGGCGTCAACCCCAGGGGCGCCCTTTACGGCGTCATCCATCTTGAAGATCTCATGGGTTTCCGTGAAGCGCCCTTTCTGCAAGAGGGAAGTTTTGAATACACCCCCCTCACCCGTATGCGGAGCACCCATTCGGGTTCGGGTCTGGATGACTTTTCCGATGCGCAGCTTGATGCCATTCTCCACGCGGGTTTCACCGCCATTGACCTTTTTGTCAGCGGCACAGATGAAACCACTCAGGGCCATACGGACATCGCCGCTCTCATTGACCGGGCGGAGCAGTTCGGCCTTGATGTGGTGATCTACAACTATCAGACCTGTTACGTCCACCCCGATGACGAGGATGCGGAAAAGGCTTTTGACTCTGTTTTCGGCGAACTTTTCCGCCGTTATCCCAAGGCGGCGGCGATCCATTTGTGCGGTGAATCCCTTGAATTTCCCAGTAAAGACGCCACCACCATCAAGAAGTCCGAGGTGGAGGAGGGGAGCGAAGGTCTTCAATCCACGCTTCAGCCTACAGGGTACTACCCCAACAGCGACTACCCCGCCTATCTTGAAAAGCTCAGTAATGCCATCCACAAAGCCGCCCCCGGTGCCGAAGTCATCTTCAACACCTACAACTGGGGCTGGGCGCCCCTTGAGGCACGGAAAAAGTTCCTTGAGGAGATGCCCGAAAGTGTCAGTTTGCAAGTCACCTATGACATTTTCAAGAAAAATGACAGTCACGGACTCAAACGCCCCCTCATGGATTACTCCATCTTCGCCATGGAGCCGGGGGAATACTTTGACTCCGAAGTGAAAGCCGCCGCCGCCGCAGGGATCAAAAATATCCGTGTCACCAGCAACCTTGCGGGAACCACCTGGGATTTCGGATGCGTCCCCTTTGCCCCTGTCCCTTTCCGCTGGGCAAAGAGAATGGAGATATTGAGAGAGTATCTGCTCAAATACGATGTGAACAGCTTTTATGACTCCCACCACTTCGGCTGGTTCCCCAATGTGTGCAACGACCTTGCCAAAGCCTATTTTTCCAATACTCCCCCCGCCGACGCCGCAGAGTTTCTCCGCCGCATCGCCGTCAGGGACTACGGCGAAAAAGCCGCAGACAATGTTGTGGAAACATGGCGCATCTGGAGTTCTGCCATGGATCACTATGTGGGCTCCAACGAGGATCAGTACGGCCCCTGGCGCGTGGGACCTGCCTATCCCTTTGTCTTTCACGTTTCCATCACCCGCACCATGGACGACAAGATCGTCAAGTTCCCCTTTACGGCCAATGCCTACAAGTGCAGCTGCATGGTGAAACCCATGTATACACCTTTTGAGAACGACGCCCAGTCCCCCGGTCCGCTGCGCTACAAAGTGGAGACAGAGGAGTTGGAGTCCATGATGGAAATGTGGGGCAGAGGTGTGGAACTCCTTGAAAAAACCCTTCCTCTTGCCGATGGCGGAAAGCGCTCCGATCTGGAACGGTTGCTGGGGATCGGCAAGTTCTGTTATAATGCGATCCGCACCACTTTGGGCTCCAAACGCTGGCGTATGGCAAACTTGCGCTTGCAGTGCTGCTGCGAAAGAGAGGGGATGGAAAAGATCCTTGACGAACTTGAGACACTTCTTGAGGCGGAAAAGGCAAATGTCCTTGCCACGTTCCCCCTCGTGGAAGCAGACTCCCGCCTGGGATGGGAACCCCGCATGGATTATGTCTGCGACGACGCCCACCTCAACTGGAAACTCCGCCAGCTCGCCATCGCCGCAGAAGAGATGAAGGCTTACCGGGCAATGATCCGGCTCTGAAAATACATTTATTGAGGAACAATTATGAAAAATCTTGAAATCACCACCGGACTTTTCGGTGCCATGCCCTGTTCTGAAACACTGGGCTCTCTTGTCAAAAGCATTGAACTTCAGAAAAAGGGCATCGAAGTCTTTATGCTCTCAGTGGGGGAACCCGACTTTGATACCCCGCAGTTTATCAAAGAGGCTTGCGCCGAAGCCATGATGCGGGGAGAAACCAAATACACCATCCCCGCCGGTATCACCGAACTGCGGGAAGCCTGCGCCGCAAAGTTCCTTGCTGACGGCATCAAAACCACCCCCAGCCAGATCGTTGTCACCCCCGGCGGAAAATTTGCCTGCGGCGCCGCCATCGCCGCCGCCTGCGGGCCCGGTGATGAAGTCATTCTCCCTGTTCCCTACTGGGTCAGCCATCTTCATTTGATCAACGCCTCAGGTGCAAAGGCAGTCCTTGTCCCCACCTTCCCTGAGAACAACTTTGAAGTGACGGAGTCCGACCTTGAGCGTTACGTCAATGAACGCACCCGCATGGTCATTTTGTGTTCTCCCTCCAACCCCACCGGCGCCGTCTACCGCCGCGAAGCTCTGGAAATGCTGGGCAGATGGGCGGTGGAAAAGAACTTTCTCATCATGTCGGACGAAGTTTACGAAAAACTCGCCTTTGACGCCGACAGACCCCATATCAGCATCGCCTCTCTTGGTGAAGAGATCAACTCTCATGTGATCACCATTGATTCATTCAGCAAGAGCTACGCCATGACCGGGTGGCGTGTGGGATTCCTCACCGCTCCCAGGTGGCTTTCTGCCAAGATCGACGCGCTCCAGACCCATCTGGCTGCCAACGTGACCACCTTTGCCCAGTTCGGAGCTTTGAAAGCACTTCAGGAGGGCGATGCGGTGTGCAATATGATGAAGGAGTCATTTGCCAAAAGACGGGATCTTTTCTGCGGACTCCTGTCACAAATCCCCCAGGTGAAATTCATCCGTCCCTCAGGCGCTTTCTACGTCTTTGCAGATATCTCATTTGCCGGTATGGGCAGTATGGAGTTCTGCGACAAACTCATGGAAGAAGCCCATATCGCCGCCGCTCCCGGATGCGGCTTCGGTGCGGATGACTTCATCCGCTTTTCCTACGCCTGTTCAGAAGATATCCTCAAGCGTTCCATGGAGCGCTTCGGCACCTTCTGCGCCTCGCTGCCTTCCAAAGGCATGTAAGGCCGTTTTTTTCACCTGCCGGCAGGATTGAAAAACTCCTTTTTGTGTGCTATATTAGGGAGATGTTATTTCTCTCATGAAACGGAAGTGCGGTGAAACTCCGTCGCAGACGCGCTGCCGTAAGCTGAACGCGCTCCTCTTTGCGGGGAGCGCGGCACAAAAGGGACTTTTCAGGTCACTGTTCCGGAACGGGAAGGCTTGAAATCCAATTCCCCCTTTCAGCAAGCCGGAAGACGACATGAAAGAAAAATCTTTGAACTGTCTCGCGAAAAGGCATGAAAGGAATTCCTGCCATGAAACACGTCCGCACCCGGTCAGCGTTCACGCTGATTGAACCTCTTGTTACTACTGCACAACAGAGCTGTTTTTCAAAAAATAAAAATGACACATCCTTACGCCCGCAAGGGCGCACTTCACGTTTGACGCAGTCAAACTCTTCACACCTTCACATCTTCACTCAATCAGCGTTCACGCTGATTGAACTGCTGGTTGTTATTGCGATCATCGCTATTCTTGCCTCCATGCTTCTGCCTGCCCTGCAGCAGGCGCGGGAGCGGGGGAAATCCATCAACTGCGCTTCAAACATCCGCCAGCTGGGCATGGGGAATGCTCTCTACGCCGACGGCAACGCCGGGTTTTACATTTACAGTTCCATCTGGAGCAGTGACTGGTCCACAGGCCGTTTCTGGTGCGGCAAGCCCGAATCGGGCATCGGCGGCATCACCGTGACCGGGGGACTCAATGAATATATGGGAAACTCCCAAAAGCTCTCAAGGTGTGCTTCAGTTGAGTTTGACTCCAACGCCGCCACCAACAGCGGCACCGGGGGGTACGGTTACTCCGTCGCCATCGGCACCTGGAGCACCACGCCGGACTATCTGATGACGCTTCCGGCGCGCCAATCTCTTTTGCAGGATCCTTCAGGGACCATCATGTTCGCCGACCACGCAGGCGTCAGCAGCACCAACGGGAAATACGAGGAACAGATCGACCTCTACGCTCCGAGGATGTTCACCATGGATCAGGATGCCGGATGGGATGCCAACCCCACCATGCACTTCAGACACAGCAACAAAACCAACGTCTGCTGGGCAGACGGACACGCCTCCTCAGAAGGTCCCCTGACCTACAGCCAGCCCGGCTGGAGCCGGAGCGCCGAACAGCTTTCCGGAACTTTCAAGATCGGCTGGTTCGGCGGCGGAAAAGAGGAGTGCATCAAACTTTTCAAACTCAAAAAGAATTGATTTTTCCAACCGAAACGTCGGCTTCGGAATAACTCGCAGCTGTAACTAGCTGCGAGAATCGGAAACTGAACTCCCCTTTT
>JAGBWB010000378.1 GCA_017629975.1 Lentisphaeria bacterium | reverse complement strand
CCCGGCGTGGGATCGGCGTTCCAGTACCAGAAAATACCTGTTGAGATCTTTTTTTTGTTCATGAATATGTTTTTTGTTATTTCAGTTCAAGGAGCAGACATCTGGGATGTTTGTTCTGCACTGTGATCCTGCCGTTGACGGCGCTGAAGACTTCTCCGGTGAAAAGATCCCGGGCGGAACGGTATTTTTTACCGATATCGACGGTGACTTTGCCGGAGCAGTCAAGCTGCCCTTTCTGAATCAGGCTTTCGGGGGGAATACGACCATCGGCAAAGGAAAAGACCATCATGACTTTGTCATTCTTTCTGACCATGAATCCGGCAGGAGTGTATTTCCGGCATCCGGCATCGGAAAAAATCTGGTGCCACCAGGCGCTGGAGCTCATGGGGATCCCTGCAAAAACAGCCTTTGCTCCGCCTTTGAGTTCTTTTATGGCGACAGCGGCAGTTTTGTCATTGGTGTACCGGGCGAGCACTTTTGCCCCGGCATCTGTACTGATGATCCGGGGACCGATCTTCATATACCGGTCAAGGGCGGGGGCGATCTCTTTGTTCTTTTCATCTTTGGCTGAAACAGGGAGCACCTTTTTGATGAACTTCAAATCAATACCTGTGAGATCACTCATGGCGGCAGAGGAATATCCGGCGGGGGTGATGAGACCGGGGGCATAGTTCCACACGGCGGTCACGCCCGGACGACGGAGCTTTTTCAGCAATTCCGCTTTCTGTTTCTGGGTGATTTCAAAAGAGTTGAGAAAAACGACACACCGGTAATCGTTCTTTGAGGTGAGGAAATCTTCAAGAGCCAGCAGATCGTAGGCGAACCCTGAAAAGTTCATGGTTTGCAGAGGGAATGTGACCAGAGTATCGCTGAAAGGACGGGTTTTCCCGTAACTGGGATGTCCCTGTTTCCAAATCTGGTTGTGGTCAAGGATCACTGCAATGTCGGCACTTTTGCGGGGAGGGGCATTGAAAAGCTGTTTCCACGCTTTCACACCGGCGGCGATGGGTTCGAGGGTTTCCGGGGTGTTGAAACGATAGCTTGAGGAAAAGGGAACCAGATGGAATCCTGTTCCTGAGAAAAAGCTGTTGGCGATGACCTTGCTCATGGTGGCGCGGGTCTCTTCCGGAGTCTTGCATTGCCACTGTTTTTCACAGGTGCTGTCGTGATGGGGACGGATATCCGCCTCAACGCTTGAAAGTTTTCCGTAACGGTGGAAGACGCTGTGGTTGTGACGGTGGAGACCGTCGGTCAGATTATATCCTCTGGTGGTGGCGTACATGATATCCACATCGGGGGATTTCAGCATCTCTTCAAAAAAGGCGCTGCTGCCCTCAGGGGTATAACCGAGGATGATATACCCTGAGAAACATCCGGCAAGTCTGCCGGGGAAATACTTCTTGATCGCCTTCATCTGGCTGTGGATGTACCCTGAAAACTCCTTGTGGTAGCAGGTGTAATAGTCCAGGACCCTGCGGTCTTTGGGATCCCCCGTGTCGCGCAGATACATTCCGGAACCCCAGCGGGCGGCGGCGTCAGGAACCATGGCATTATCAAAGGTGACTTTGCTGTCGCCCCAGGCCTTTTGAAGAGCGTTGACATTTTTGTATTTCGCCTTGAGGAAAAGGCGGAACTTTTCCGTCATTCTCTTACCCACATCGGGCATGGCGTGACAGCCCGGAGGCATTCCGTCGCCGGAGCCGCCGTGGGAGTTGATCATGCCGAGGATACGGTGTCCCCAGGGCTGTTTCACACAGTAGTCGCCAAGTTCTTTGATTTTCTGTTCAAAGTACTTTTTCACCTTTTCAGAAGCATAAGAGGGGGCAGGAGGATTGGCGCTGTAAGTGCCATAGTGGGTGCTTTTGCTTTTGACGGCGTATTTCACCAGTTCATCGGGGTTGCGTTTCATCCAGGAGTCATCGGGGATCTCACGGTAGCCGATAAGAATGTAGGCGTCAGGATTTTTTGCAAGAATACTGCGGACAGCAAAGTCCAGATGGGTAAAATCCCCATTGCAGCTGACGATGTCGATTCCGAGACGGACCAAATGCATTCCCCGTTTCCCTGTTGCGGAAACGAGCTGATCTCTTTCAGGGTCTGAGGCATGACCTACGGTCGTCGTGAAAGGCGGGAGGACTTTGCCGTTGATTTCAACACCGGGAATATGGTTGCGGTAAACGATCTTTGCGTTCATCTTTTTGTCTTCGGCAGCAAGACGTTTGGCGGGGAATCCGACAGTCAGGTGGTCTCTGTACGCTCTGAACTCCTCAGGAGTGCAGTAGAGAAGCGGCACATTACCGTAAGTTGCCCAGGGTTTCATCGTCACATCGCCCTGATAATGGGGTTTCTGCCACTTTGAACTGTCAAACTCAACTTCGTTCCATCCGGGCTGCAGAGTGCCAGAGGCTTTGAACTCTCTGACTGTGGAGCGCAGCAGCTCTTTTTTGCCTGAAGCGTATTTGATTTCTCCATAGAGCATCAAGCCGTAGCAGTAACGCAGATCTTTGAAGCGTTCAAGTTCAACGGCAAGGACATTTTTACCGGGTTTCAGCAATTTGGTCAGATCTGTGCCGTAGCCTTTGACATGCCCGAAAGTCCGGGGAAGTTTTTTCCAGAGAGTGAGATTGATTTTTTTACCGTTGAAGTAGAAGGTCTTGTTTTTATCAGCGAAAGCGTAAAAGAAGGCTTCTTTGACCGGTTCTTTGATGTTTATTTCACGGCGCAAATAGGCTTTCATGGGAATATCTTTTTTGTTCCCTGCCCAGAGCCAGCCCGCTTCAGAAAAGTTTTTTTCCGCGCAGAAGGCGGTGAAAGAAAGCAGCGCCGCCAACAGAAAAAGTGTTTTTTTCATCATTTGTCCATTCCTTACTGTTTTTGTATTATAAACTGTAACTGTTGTGATATCCTTTGAGCCAGAGTCTGCGGCTCAGATAGCCGTGGTCGGCGCTCCAGTCGGCTTTTGTGAGTGTTCCGACATGACCGTCCATGTAAGAAACGTTCATGGTGCGTCCGACGTAGTTGTATTTAGAGACCGTGTTCTCGCTGACGGCATTGCTGCTGCCGCCGTGGCGGGTGATAAGGTTGCAGCCCGCAGGATTGGAACCGATGGTGTATTGGTGGGGAACCTGTTTGGAGGCTCCGTCAAAGAT
>JAGBWB010000377.1 GCA_017629975.1 Lentisphaeria bacterium | reverse complement strand
GCGCCGGAGCGACCCCAAATACCAGTGGCGCATCCCCTTTACAGGCGAAGAGGTGCTTGAGCTTGATTACTCCGGATTCAAGACTCCCGGAGAGTATTATTTTTATGTTGATGCCGTCGGCAGAAGCATGACGTTCACCATAGGTGCTGAAACTTTGAACGAAGCCTTTTACATCCATGCAAGAGGTCTCTACCACAAACGCTGCGGTATCGCCAAAAAACAGCCCTTTACTGCGTGGGAAACGGCAGCATGTCACCAACAGGTCTATCAGGGGAGATTCCCGGAAAATATCAACGATTACCGCAAGAAAAAAGGGATTACTGACTTCGGCTTTTCCATCCGCGGTAAATATGTGGATGTCAGACATTTTGACCTGATCCCCCGGGGCGCTCCCAGTTTTATAAAGAGCAAACCTTTTGACGCTCCCGGAGGATGGCACGATGCAGCCGATTATGACCGCCGTCCCTATCATCTGCGGATCGTCAGCGATCTTGCCGCGGTCTATCTGATGAAGCCTGAGAACTTCATTGACGGACAGCTCAACATCCCTGAAAGCGGCAACGGCATCCCCGATATCCTTGACGAGGCCGCCTGGGGCGTGAAACACCTTCTTGCCGTCCAGCAGAAAAACGGCGGCGTGGGAACATGGTTTGAAACTTTCAATCATCCCGGGCCCGGAGAGGGGGGACCCCACAAAGATCCCCGCATCTACTATGTTTCAGCGCCCTCCCGCAACGGAACTCTGGAATATGCCGCCTCAGCTGCAACTCTTGCACTCGCCATGAAAAAAGCACACCGTTCCGCTGAAGCTGAAAAGCTCCTGAACTCCGCCGTCAGAGCGTGGGCCTTTGCCCTTGATTACAGAAACCGGCTTATTACATGGTTCAGAATCAATGGAGAGATGCTCTTTTACAGTGAAAATCCCCGCCTTGATGCCATAAATCTGGTGAAGGCCGCCGCCTCGCTTTACGCTCTTACCGGTGATAAAAAATATCTTGAACCGTTGCGGGATGAAGAGAAAAGACTCCTTGAGGAGTTCAATAAAAATTTCTGGAAAAAATCACAGCTTTCATGGATGATCCTTGAACTTTTCCCGGCAAAAGAATTGAGTATGTTCCGTGATGAATACCGCAAGATGATCCTGAACCATGCAGACAAGATGATCGACGATCAGGAAAATGCTTATCCCTACCGCACCTTGTGGCACGCTTTCAATGCCGGATGGGTTCACGCCATGGCTTGGGGCAATTATCACCCCCTGCGCCGCGCCATGACGTTGATCGCCGCCCATAAAATGAGTGGTGCTGAAAAGTATCTTACAGGGGCATATCTTGCCAATGATTTCCACAACGGCGCCAATCCTCTGGGGCGGAGCATGACTTCAGGACTGGGGAAAATCTACCCGGCGGTCTTTCTTGATCTCATAAGTTACGCAGACGCTGCCGGAGAGTTTGTCCCCGGCATCACCCCCTACGGGAATACCTTCGGCATGGATCGGAATGCCGAAAAAATGGTCTACAAAAATAACGCGGATAAACTGCCAATTTTCCGCCGTTATGTGAATCTTGAATTTTTGAGCGTCCCCTCAAGTGAATACAGCGTGTGGGAAACCATCTCTCCCGCAGCGGTGACAAGCGGTTATCTTATTGAAAAACCTGCTTTGCCGTCAGCTGAATTGAAAAACAGAAAACCGGCGGCAGATTTCCGCAAACTCCCCGGATACAGGGCGCTGCCATGAGGTGTAAAGATGAAAAATAAGAGAATCGAAATATTTTTGTTTGCAGATGCCCTGGGGTGGAAGATCGTCAGCGATCACAGCTTCCTCAGCAAACTTTTACCCTACCGCAAAAGAGTTGACATGCAGTTCGGCTACTCAAGCAGTGCCATTCCCACCATTCTTTCGGGGAAATCTCCTGCTGAACACGGTCATCTGGGGTTGTTCCGCTTTGCTCCTGAAGAGTCGCCCTTCAAGGGACTTTCCCGTCTGGCATGGCTTTCAAGCCGGCAAGTTTCTGGAACAGGGGAAGGGTGCGCCATCATCTTTCCAAAGTGCTGAAAAAAATCTACGGATTTACCGGATATTTTCAGCTCTACCGGATGCCTTTGTGGAAACTCCGGTTCGTGGACTACTGCGAAAAAAGAAATCTTTTCATTGCAGGAGGTATGGGGGAAATCGCCAATCTTCATGATGTATTGAGTAAAATGGGCGTCAAGTTCCATATTTCAGACTGGCATCTGAGCGATGATGAAAACTGTCTTGCCGCTGAAAAAGCTATTGCTGAGGGGAAAAATTTCCTCTTTGTCTATACAGCGAGTTTTGACGGTCTTCTCCATGACAAAGTTTGTGATGAGAACGCCGTCAAAGCCAAACTTGAATCAATACAAAAGCAAATCGAAAGCCTTTACCGCAAGGCTGAAGAATATGCCGATGAAGTCCACTTCACCGTCTTTTCTGACCACGGCATGACTCCCTTGACAGGAACCGTGGACATTATGAGCAAAATCGCTCAGTGCGGACTCGTTTTCGGTAAGGATTACGGTGTCAATAATAGCCGGGACGGTGTGGTCATCGCATCCCATACCGGCCTGGGTGACGGCAAGAAGTATGTCCAGATCATCAAGACCTTTGAGCCT
>JAGBWB010000031.1 GCA_017629975.1 Lentisphaeria bacterium | reverse complement strand
TCCCTTGCTGCGGATGGCGCTCTCTTTGAGGGCCTCTTTCGGGGCAGCGATTTTTCTGAGAGGCAAAACCGGCTTTTTCAAATCAGGATCATAACCGTCAGGGGCATAATGGAAACACAGAGGCAGAGCATGACGCACCGTGTTGCCGGGGGGGATCAGAGATCCTTCCGGATAACGTTTCCGCCCGGAAGCGTAAAGTTTTGCCACTTCAGCGGCATCCAGGGGGGCGTCAAAAAATCTCAGATCGTTGAGGAGCATGTCCGCATTGGCGAAATTCATCACCTTGCCGATCTCTTTTTCAGCACCCACATAAAGAGGGCCTTTGACGTTGAACATTTTTCCGGAACCGGTCAGGAAAAGTTTTCCGTCCTTGTAGAAAAAGTATTTGCCGTTATCGTAAACGGCGGCGGCGTGTTCCCAGACACCGGATCTTCTGATCCTGTTGCCTTTATTGATGCCTGAGATCCGGTAGGATTCATGGCGGCTGAAAAATTCTCCCCCGGCGTTGAAAACAAAGGGTTGTCCGTTACGGTAGAGTCCGGCACTCAGGATGGGGCAGATATCAATATCCCTCTTGCGCAGCACCCAGGCGGAAATGGCAAAACCTTTTCTGAGATCGGGAATGGCACCTGAGATCTCGATCTCAGCGGTGGCGGCAAGACGGAGAGCGCCTTTCTGAGTCAGCAGAGGGACTCTGCGTGAGATCATCTTGAAAGCACCGGATGTCAGCTCTTTTCTGCCGTTGGCATCCTTGAAGTTGAAGTGAAACAATTCCTTCCCGGGCAGCAGGGAAAGAGAGGCTAAAGAGAAAAGCAAAAGGGCTTTTTTCAGCATGTCAACAAATCCTTTTTTCAGAAAAATTTACCTCTGAGGTCAATGGGAAGCTCTTCAATGACCTCGTCGCCTGAACACAGATAAATGACATCGTGCAGGTTGATGGTGGGGTCGCAGTGGGGCAGAGTCAGCTCCACCACATCGCCGAGCCGCGGCTTCTTGCCTTCGGGGAAGAAAAGTTTGCCGTGTTCATCGCCGAACCAGTCATAGCTCCATCCGGCTTCAGGCAGGCCGTCCTTTGCCTTGCAGGGGGGCGCGTGGGGAGTGAAATAGAGCGCCTTGAGTCCTGCGTCAATGGTCACGAACTCCTCCTGATTGGTACTGACCGCCGTTGAAAGGCAGGTCAAAGCGCAGGGGAACGCACTCCCCACCCCCTCAATGTTGAAGTATTCTGTATCCATCATGCAGTAGGAGCCCACCTGGATATCGGTCACTTCAGGGATCTCCACATCAAAGGCGGCGGTTCCGGTTCCCGTTCCGGTGAGGATCTCGCAGGGGAATCCATCTTTTCTCAGCTCTCTGACAAGCTGGGCGGCCTCTTTCATCACTTCAAGAGTGGCGGCGCCCCGCTCCTGAGCGCTTGTCACATGCTGAAGATTCCCGGCGTAGCACTGGATGCCTCTGAAAGTGAGATTGGGGAGCGCCATGATCTCTTTCACAAAAGCGGGAGCATCCTTGAACTCCACACCTGTCCGCCCCATGCGGGGGTTCACATCGGCAAGAACATCAAACCGGACGCCGCACTCATTGAGAGCACGCAAGTTTTCCACATTGTCGGCGGTGATCCACCACCCGGGATAGGCTCTTTTCAGCTCAGCAAGGCGTTTGATCCGGGCGGGGGCCGCCACAGGGGAGGTGAGAAGCACATTTTCAATGCCCTTTTTAAGCAGGACTTCAGCTTCCCCCAGTTTGGCGGCACAGATACCGGCGCAGTTTCCCGCCCGGAGCTGCCTTGCGGCGATGGCAGAAGATTTGTGGGTCTTGGCGTGAGGACGGAGTTTTTTCCCCGCTTTCGCCGCCAGTTCAGCCATGGAAAAAAGAGCGTTGTTGAAACGCTCCAGATCCAGGACCAGTGCCGGAGTCGGCAATTGATCTCTTTTCATGATAAAATAACGCTTTCAGCTTACTTAAGTTTGCTCAAATTGATACCGGTTTCCTCCCAGAAAAGGGTATCTTCCACAGGTTTGTTGTCGATTTCCCAGAAGTGGTTCATCACATCCTCTCTGACCATGGGTGCGGTGGAAAGATACTCTTTCAGGTCTGCCGCAGAAATGGTGTTTTCAGCGGTAAAGGCTCCGGCATTGCTGAGCAGAGCGGCAAAGAAACTTGCCGCAGCAGGCTTGGCAAAGCGTTCTGTATTGAAAGTACAGACAATGAGTTTGCCTTTTCCGGCATTGATGACGCCGCAGTGGCAGAAGTTCCGCAGAGTATCATCGGGCATATAGGTCTTGATGCCGTGGATCAATCCTTTCATACGGTCGCGGACAGGTTTGTCAACTCCGGAAACAAGTTCGGTCATGGGGACGGGGAAGTGGTCCAGATTGAGCTTGTAGCCTGCCTCAATGAGATCGTACATGGGAGCGTCAAAGAATTTTCCGCATCCGATGGCGGCGCGGAGTTTTTCATCGCGGATGATACCGCCCAGATTGCTGCCCCGGTCCCAGATACAGGGTTTGAAGCGCTCCAGAGCGCCGGGCCAGTAAAGTTTTTCCTGACCGGGATTGTCCCTGTGATAGAAAAGCACCACAGTTTTTCCGGCTTCAAGTTCATCAAAGAGAGCCTCATCCAGCCGGTCGCGGAGCACGATCTCCTGTGTCTGAGCACTGCCGCAGGTGTTGTCAGTGATCCACCGGGCAAACTCTTTGTTTTCAAGTTTCACATCAAATTTGCCGTTGATGGCATTCTTTGCGGGGTAGCGCCAGATCTTCCAGTCATTGCGGCACTCAATGCCGGGAGCTGTGAACTCGGCGGCAAGGGTGTATTCTTCGGCAGCGGCGACGGCGGGGAGCGTCACCTTGATATCAACCAGTTTCTGAACGCCGGTCACAACAAAGATGTTGTCAGCGCTGTAAAGTTCGGTTTTGCCGGAGGCGCTTTCAAGGGTGACTTTCAAAGTTCCGAAAGCGGAACCCGTTTCGGTGAAGTTGGAAAGGTGAATGGGGAGTTCAAGGATCTGATCATCGGCAAAGCACTCTTCAGGAAGATCGGTGAGCAGCACCGCATCAGCGTTGAACTGACGCATCCAGGCGGCATCAATGAATTTGTCATCATCAAAGCAATCCACGATACCGTTCTTGTTCTCATATTTGAAACAGTCGGCAAACTGGAGCATTTCAAATCCGCACAGTCCGGAAAGACGCAGACGCTCCAAATAGGTCTTGATGCCGAACATCTTGAACTTTTCAGAGGCGCTCCGGTATTCAGGCAGGCGGTTCTCAATACCTTTCTGCCGGACAAGAGCGGCGAAATCGGTCATATAACGGGGCTTTTTGATATCGTTCTTTTCCAGGAACTCAGATCCCATCCTGGCGGCAAAGGCTTCAAATTTGGCATTGAGAGCCTCATAATCGGGGATCTCAATGTAGTGGATCGCTTCATGGGCAAGGGTGGGCTTGCAGGGATTGGCGTAACGGCGGATCTCAGCGGCGCCCCGGTTCTCGGTCATGGGGGTGTCTTTGGCAGAACCGTTCATGTGCCAGCAGGCATCGGAAACAAACATGTCACGGTGATGTTTGTAGGGGAAGAAATAGGCGATGTGCTGAGAAAGGATGTCCGCGCTGGAGCGGTCGTATTCGCCCCATCCGGAGTTGTCAAGGATCAGCTTGGCAGGGGCAAGACTCTTGCCCTCTTCGTAAAGTTTTTTGACCAGGGGCTGATGTCCTGAATTGTGCATTTCGTTGCCGATGCAGAAGATGGCAACTGAGGGATGGTTGCGGTAACGCATGATGGTTTCGCGCCAGTTGGCGTTGTCAAGGGCGAGATTTTTCTTTTTGCCCTTGTCATCATATTCGTAGGCAAAGCCGATCTCCATGTGGATGAAAAGTCCCAGCTCGTCAGCGGCGCGGACAAAATCCTCAGAGGGGATGGTGCTGTGGAACCGCACCAGATTGAAGCCGTATTTTTTCGCCTGACTGATGTGGTACCGGTAGCTTTCATAGTCGCTTTTACCGGAAAGATTGGGGTGATCGTGGGCAACGATGCCCCGGATATATCCGCGGAAACAGAAAGGTTTTCCGTTGACAAGCACATGGGTGTTGCCCACGGTGACAAGTTCATTGAGTCCGAAGACCTCCTCTTCGATGCCGTCTGCTTTGAAGGTGTAGAGCACAGGATTTCCGGGAGTCCAGAATTCCAGTCCGGCGGCGTCAAAGGTGTGGCGGCAGATGCCGTTTTCAAGGGTTTCTTTTCTCAGCAGGGCAGGTTTGATGACCTTGCCGCATGAGGCAGTGACAGTGCAGTTGGTGATGGTCTCAGGGCCGTCACAGTAAAGAAGATTGGCAGCGCTTGAAGCGTGGATATAAATTCCGCTCATAATGAAAACTCCTTGTGTAAAATATAAGAGAAAACTGTTTTATATATAATATAACCCCGTTTTACGCCTTATGTCAAGTAAAAAAGCGGTGTTGGAGCTTGACTTTTTGCATGAACGTTGTTATATTGTACCTGAAGAAATGTGTTTTGAAAATAATTTACAAACGGAGAATGTGATTTTATGGGACATGACAACGGCTTTACCCCCAGAGCGCGCTACGCTCTGGTGCTTGCCAAAGAAGAAGCTCACAAGATGAATGCGGACTCCATCGCCCCCCATCACCTGCTGCTGGCGCTGCTGGGTATGGGCGACGGAGTGGCGGTGGATATACTGAAAAAACTGGGTATCAATATTTCCAGACTGCGCCTTGAAATTGAGAAAAGCTGCAAAAACTCAGGCGGTGCCCCGGCGGATGCCGCCCAGGAGGGGACGCCTTTGCCTTTCAATACGGAAATGAAACAGGTCCTTCTGAGCGCCCATGAAGAGGCGAAAGAGATGAACTACAACTTCATCGGCACAGAACACCTGCTGCTGGGGATCCTGAGCCACAGCGGCTCCGATGCCTGCCGGGTGCTGAGGAACATGGGCGTCAATCTGAACAACGCCAAAGAAGAGATCCTGCGCGCCCTTGACTCAGCCTTTCTGCCGCCCCCGGATGAAAAACATACCGACGGCAAAGGGGATTACCTTTTCAACGGATTTGAACAGGAACACTCCAACAGCGGGGAAGAGAGCGCCTCAGCCAATACAGATGACAGCGGACTGCCCGCTTTGAACACCTACGGCAGAAACATGACCGCCCTTGCCGCTGAGGGGAAACTGGATCCTGTCATCGGCAGAAGCGATGAGATCTCACGGGTCATCCAGATCCTCTGCCGCCGCACCAAAAACAACCCGGTCCTCATCGGTGAAGCAGGCGTAGGCAAAACCGCCATCATTGAGGGACTGGCTCAGGCTGTGGCGGCGAAAGAGGTCCCCGAACTTCTTTGGGAGAAACAGATCTACTCCATCGACCTGCCCCTGATGGTGGCGGGCACCAAATACCGGGGACAGTTTGAAGAGCGTATCAAAGCGGTCATTGATGAAGTCCGCAACTCAGGCAGAGTGATCCTCTTTATTGACGAACTCCACACCCTTGTGGGGGCGGGGGGCGCAGAGGGCGCCCTTGACGCCGCCAATATCATCAAGCCCGCTCTGGCACGGGGAGAACTTCAGTGCGTGGGCGCAACCACTCTTGACGAGTACCGCAAGGGCATTGAGAAAGATGCGGCTCTGGAACGCAGATTCCAGAGTGTTCTGGTCAATCCGCCGTCAGTTGAAGACTCGGTCAAGATCCTTGACGGTCTCAAAAAAACCTATGAAGAGTTCCACAATGTCTCCTATTCCCCCGAATCGCTCCGGGGAGCGGTGGAACTTGCCGACAGATACATCACCGGCAGATTTCTGCCCGACAAAGCCATTGACCTGATGGATGAAGCTGGCGCTATGGCACGGATCAACTCCGCAACAACGCCCCCCGACACCTCGGCTCTGGAAGAGGAGATCCAGAGAGTCAACGCTGAAAAATCCCGCGCCAGCTCCGAACAGAACTTTGAAGAGGCGGCAAAACTCCGGGATGAGGTACAGCATCTTCAGAATCAGCTGGACGCAGTCATTGAAAAGTGGCATCAGGAAAGCCGTCAGACACGCCCGGTCATCGGCATCGGCGAGATCCGCGCCATCGTTTCAAAGCTCACAGGAGTCCCCCTGAACCGGATGTCCGAAGGGGAAAACAGCCGCCTGCTCCGCATGGAAGAGGAGCTGGGTGCAAAAGTCATCGGTCAGAGTGCCGCCATCAGCTCCATCGCAAGAGCTCTGCGCCGCAGCCGTGCCGACTTGCGTAATCCGGGGCGTCCCATCGGTTCATTCATCTTTCTGGGTCCCACAGGGGTGGGCAAGACCCTGCTTGCCAAGACTCTGGCGGAGTTCATTTTCGGCGATCCCGACTCCCTCATCTATGTGGATATGTCTGAATACATGGAAAAATTCAACGTCTCCCGTCTGGTGGGTTCGCCCCCCGG
Source organism: Lentisphaeria bacterium (assembly GCA_017629975.1). Taxonomy (GTDB): domain Bacteria; phylum Verrucomicrobiota; class Lentisphaeria; order Victivallales; family Victivallaceae; genus UBA1784. The sequence goes on along the minus strand of JAGBWB010000031.1, from coordinate 9,627 downwards.
ATATGTGGGCTACGGCGACGGCGGAGAATTGACGGAGCCTGTGCGGCGCCGTCCCTATTCTGTGGTTCTCTTTGATGAAATTGAAAAGGCTCACCCCGACGTGATGCACACCTTGCTCCAGATCCTGGAGGAGGGGCGGATCACGGACTCTCTGGGCCGCCGGGTGGATTTCCGCAACACCATCATCATTATGACCAGCAATGTGGGCGCCGCCGAACTGAGCCGTTCCGGCTCTCTGGGTTTCGGGGGAGGAAGTGTTTCCGATCCCGGCGCCGACAAGCTGATGAATGCGGCCAAACGCGCTTTCAAGCCTGAATTTCTCAACCGGATCGATGATATCGTGGTCTTCAGAAAGCTGGAACAGCAGGATCTGGTCAGCATCGTTGAACTTGAACTTGCCGCGCTCCGCAAACGTCTGGAAGAGCGTGCGCTTGCCCTTGAGATCGACGCCAAAGCCAAAGAGTTCATCGTGGAAAAGGGGAACGCTGCCGAATACGGCGCCCGTCCCCTGCGCCGCGCCGTGGAGCGTTATCTTGAAGATCCCCTTTCCGAAGCCCTGCTCCGGGGTGAGTTTGAAAAGGCTTCAGGCGTCAAAGTCACTGCGGGCAGCGACGGACTTATATTGACGCCGGTCATCGCCAGAGCAAAAGCCAAAGCCGGAACCCGTAATGGAGCAAAGAAAAAACAGTAAATTTCTGCGCTGCCTTTCATGGGGCATTGCGATCTTAGGCGGAGCGCTCCTTTTCTGGGGCGCTTTTGTGGAGCCCAACCGCCTGGTGATACGCCGCAGCACCCTTCACCTGCCGGGACTGGCTCCCGGACTTGAGGGCGTCCGGGTGCTGCTGGTGGCGGACACCCATTTCGGCAACTCATTCATTGACAGGATGCGCCGGGAGCGTCTGGTCAAATACGCAGCGGCAGAAAAGGCGGATCTCTGCTTTTTGTTGGGGGATTACATCGCCGTGGGGTCGCTCCCCGGATACGGTGCCATGCCCCCCGAAGAGCTGACGGCATTTTTCAGCGCGCTCAAAGCTCCTCTCGGCAATTACGCCGTTCTGGGTAATCACGAGCTCTGGTACGGCAGAAAAAAGATGACCGGCCTTTTGGAAAAGGGCGGATTTCAAATGATCGAAAACAAAGTCGTAAAAATAAAGGACTCCCTCTTTCTGGCAGGGATCCCGGATGGAACAGCCGCAGTTTTTGACACCGGCGGGCTGAATAACAAACTGAAAAAGTGTGCGCCTCTCATATTACTGAGCCACAAGGGGGGGATGCTCAAATTTCTGAAAAGTTCTCCTGCAACACTCATGTTCGCCGCAGATACCCACGGCGGACAGGTGCGGATCCCCGGTGTCAGTTCTCTGGGCGATTGGGTAAAAGGCAAAAAAGAGCTGCGTCCCGGCATTTCAGAAAGATGGGGCAGACAGCTCTTCATCACCACCGGCGCCGGCGGTCACAGGATCGGGTTCCGGCTCTTCTGCCCCCCGGAAATCGCTGTTGTGACTCTTAAAAACGGAAAGCAAAACAAGATATGAAGATCGTACTGGCAATGTCAGGAGGCGTGGATTCCGCCTGCGCCGGACTTATTCTGCGCCGCGCCGGCCATCAGGTCACAGGCGTCACCATGCTTATTGACGGATTTCCTCCCTCCCCCGCCATGGATGCCGGGGTGAAAGAGTGCTGTTCAAAACTCGGTATAGAGCATCATTATATAGACGTTTCAGAAAAATTCCGCAACGAAGTTGTTCTGCCCGCCGCTCATGCCTATGCGTCAGGATTGACTCCAAACCCCTGTTCCCTCTGCAATCCTGCCATAAAATTCGGGGAATTGCTCAAGTTTACAGCCTCCGTCAAAGGTGATCTTCTCGCCACCGGCCACTATGTCCGTCAGGTCTTCCGTGATGGCAAAGTCTTTCTGCGCCGGGGCGCCGACCGGGGAAAGGATCAGAGCTATTTTCTGGCGCTTCTGGAAGAGGGCATGGCGGAAAAGGTGATCTTCCCCCTGGGGGAACTGACCAAACCGGTCGTCCGTGCAGTTGCCTCCGACTTCGGATTCAAGTTCCATAAATCTGAAGAGAGCGAAGAGCTCTGCTTTGTCCCCCCCGGCGTCAACGCCGGAGACGAACTTTTCCGCCGCGCCGGATTGGAACCCCGTCCCGGCAGGATCATTTTCCGGGGCAAAACCGTGGGGCGTCATCAGGGGATCCACCGGGTCACTCTGGGGCAGCGTCAGGGATTGGGCGTGGCGCTGGGAGTCCCCGCCTTTGTCAAAAACATTGACGGGGTCCGCCATACCGTTGAACTTGAAACCGATACAGCAACTTTGATGCGCGATGAATTTTTTCTCGTCCGCCGTGAAAACTCCCCCATGCCTGAACCGGGGGAGTATGAAATACAAATACGTTACCGTTCCCGTCCGGTGAAGTGCGCGCTTGAAGAGGTTTCTTCAGGACTTTACCGGGTCAGAACCGAAAAATCCCTGCGGGCTGTCACCCCGGGACAGATCGGCGCCCTCTACCGGGGCGATGAACTTTGCGGCGGCGGTATCATCACTCTGGGAGATGATCTGTGATTACAAACTTCAGAGTCGGGCAGGGATTTGATGTCCACCGTCTGGTGGAAGAACGCAAACTTATCCTCTGCGGCGTAGAAATACCCTATGAACTCGGTCTTCTGGGCCACAGCGACGCCGATGTGGCGATCCATGCCCTCATCGACGCCCTGCTGGGAGCCCTGGCGCTGGGGGATATCGGGGAGCTTTTCCCCGACAACGATGCTCAATGGAAAGGCGCCGACAGTACCGAACTGCTGAAAATGGTGCTGGGACTTCCTGAATTCAAAAAGTGGCACATCAGCAACGCGGATATCACCATCATCGCTCAGCGTCCGAAACTTGCGCCCTACAAAAAAGCCATGCAGCAGCGCCTTGCGGAAGTCATGGGGATCCCTGCGGAGTGCATCGCCGTCAAAGCAACCACCACAGAAAAACTGGGATTCACCGGCAGAGGAGAGGGTATCGCCGCCTCTGCGGTGATTTCACTGGTCACGATGGAATAAAAAAACGCTGTTCCCGACAAAGGTCGGTAAAAAAGGTTGAGGGAGTTGGGGCGGTGGAAAAGCCCTTTTGAGGAAAGGTCTTTTTCCCCCGCCCCAAACCCCACCCCCTTTTCCCAAACCTTTTTCAGTAACGCTTTTCATTTTTGAGGTTTCAAAAATAAAAAGCGGTCTGTAAAAGTTTTTTGTAAAAAAATTATTTTACCTACCCGTGAAGGGAACAGAGCCAATAAAAAAACGGCTTTTTTCAGCTTTCAGAAGAGTCGGGAGCTGAGGAGCAGTTTTCTTTGTCAGCCGCTGCGGCTGCGGCCTGTTCTTTCAATTCTGCCGCCCGGAGTATCATCTCAGCGGGCGTCAGATATTTTTTTGCCTGATTGCAGCTGCGGCAGCAGACCACCATATTTCCTTTGGTGCTGCGTCCGCCCCGGGCAACGGGGACGATGTGATCTAAAGTCAGCTCCGCCGCAGGGAACTTCCCGCCGCAGTAGTGACAGATGCCTTTGGCAAAAAGATCTCTGAAGTAGGGAGTATTCCGCAGTTCGCGGGCTTTGGCACGTTCTCTTTTGATGTGCCTTTCATCCCGTTCTATTTCGATCCACTCATCCATTGCAGACTCCGGGGAGAACAGGACCTTTTCCGTCAAGGACATCCCGGATGGCTTTTGCCACCACAGGCAGACGGTGGGGTTTGGGGAGAAATCCGCAGGCGCCCTGTGCCAGCAGATCTTCAACGGCTTTTTCGTTGACAAATCCGCTTGAAAGAAGCACTTTCACCTGAGGGTCAATGGCTTTGAGCTTGAGGAACGTTTCATGACCGCCGGATTTGGGCATGATCATATCCAGCAGCACCAGATCCACCATTCCGGGGTTTTCCTCATAAATGGTCACGGCATCAAGACCGTTTTCAGCAAGCAGAACGGTATAGCCGAGCATCTGTAAAGCCTCAACCAGAAAGTCCCAGATGGTTTCATGGTCATCCACCACCAGGATCATTTCAGAGCCTTGGGGCAAATCATCGATCATCAAAGTTCACTCCATTATAAAAACACTTCATCAAAGAGACAATTTCAAAGATTCTCCCTTAAAATTACCTAATAAGTATACCACATTTTTTTTAAAACGGCAACCCTGCTTTTAAAAATTTTCCGAACTTTTCCGTTTTTCTGCGCTGTTTCATCTGTTTTTCAGCTTGAAAAATACTCTCAGGCAAGTTATATTTCATCCTGCTCCATACAAAAACAAGGATCATACAATCATGTCAAAAGTATTTCTTGCCCTGTTGGACGGTATGCGCCCCGACGCCCTTGCCGCCTGTAATCATCCTTTTTATCAGGAACTCCTTTCCACAAGCCGTTACACCATGAACATGCGCACCGTCATGCCCTCAGTGACCCTGCCCTGCCACATGTCTCTTTTTCACAGTGTCAGCGCTGACCGGCACGGGATCCTCACCAACACCTACGTTCCCCAGGTGCGCCCGGTCAACGGGATCTGCGAAGTTCTCAGCGGCGCCGGTAAAACCTGTGCCTTTTTCTACTCCTGGGAGCCTCTGCGCGATCTGGCAAGGCCCCTGAATCTCACCCGCGCCTCTTACTACTGCGGCAGAAGTTACGGATACGATGCGGCCGATGTCAAGCTCGCTGATGATGCTGAAAGAATGTTCCAGTCAGGCGAAGCGCCGGACTTTGTCTTCTTCTACCAGTGCCAGGTGGATGAGATGGGACATAAGTACAAGTGGATGTCTGAAGAGTATTTTCAGGCGATCCGCAACTCTCTTGACAACGTGCAGCGTGTGATCAGCCGGATGCCTTCGGATTATCATTTCATCCTCACCGCCGACCACGGCGGTCATGACAGATGCCACGGCACTGACGGGGAGTGCGATATGGTGATCCCGGCGTTTCTGCGTCACAGCTCCATTGAGCCGGGCATCATTTCACAAGAGACCAATATCATCGACATCGCCCCCACCATTGCCGGGATCCTGGGAGTCCCCTCAGACCCCGACTGGGAGGGCAAAGGGCTGCTGTAACTGCTTTTTCCGGAAGAATAAAGAGATTATTTCATAAAGAAGACTTGCATTTGCACTCAAAAGAGGTTAATTTAAGTCAAGGTCAATATCTGCTTGTCAGATGTAAATAAAAAAGTATCCAAAGGTACAAAAATGTCAGACAAAGAAAAACTCGCCATCAACGGCGGAACCAAAGCGGTGGGGGCGCTGAAAGCCCGTTTCCATTTCGGAGTTGAAGAAAAAGAAGCTGCCATGCAGCTCTTTGACAAATCCATTGCCACAGGTGAGCCTTTCGGTTACAACGGTGCCGAAGAAGAGGCTTTCTGCAAAGAATTTGCCGAATTTCTGGGCGGCGGCTACGCCGACGGCGTCAACGGCGGAACCAATGCGGTCTTCACCGCGCTCCGCGCCCTTGACCTGAAGCCCTTTTCCGAAGTCATCGTGGGTGCTGTCACCGATGCCGGCGGCATGATGCCCATTGTTCTCAACAGCTGTATTCCTGTGGTCTGCGACACCATGCCCGGCAGATTCAACATCGGTCCTGAGCAGGTTGAAAAGTGCATCACTCCCCAGACTTCTGCCATTGTGGTTCCCCACATCGGCGGTGAGCCCGCCGACATCAAGGGCATCATGGAGATCGCCAACCGTCACGGTATCCCTGTGGTGGAAGACTGCGCCCAGGCACACGCCGCCCAGGTTGACGGTCAGTATGTGGGTACTTTCGGTACCTACGGATCTTTCTCTGTCATGTTCGGCAAACACTTCTGCACCGGTGGACAGGGCGGAATGGTCTTCACCAAAACCGAGGAACTCTACTACCGTCAGCGCCGTGCCGCCGACCGCGGCAAACCTTTCGGCATCACTCCTCCCCAGGGCAATGTCATCCCTGCCATCAACTGCAACATGGACGAACTCCACGCTGCCATCGGCAGAGCCCAGCTGAAAAAGCTCCCCGGCATCGTCGCCGGACGCCGCCGTTTCGTTGAACTGCTCAAGAGCATGGGAATCGACGAACTCAAAACCATCTCTGTTCCCGAAGCACTCCCCGGCACTGTCAACTCCTACTGGTGGATGCGTCTCAATGTGAACCTGACCGCTCTCACCTGTTCCAGAAAAGAGTTCTTTGACGCGCTGATGGCTGAGGGCGTGCCTGTTTCACCTGACTACAAAGCGGCTCTGCCCTCCACCTTCCCCTGGTTCCAGGACCGGGCAAACAAGCATCCCTGGAACAACCCCCTCTGCCAGGGTGATCCCTGCCGCGAATTCCCCCTGCCCAACGCCATGCAGGCCATGGAAGACAACTTCCTCTTCTTCATCAAGGAAAGCTGGGATGTTGAGGAAGCCGAAATGGTCATGAATGCGTTCCGCAAAGTGGATGCCGCTTTCGCCGTCAAATGATCTTCTCAGGAGAGCTTGAAAAATGATGATCGATATCCACACCCATATCACCTACGAGCACTTCCCGGAGTTCCCCAAAGTCTTTCTCGGCAGGGGACCCTTTACCGCAGATGTGCTGCTCTACCGTATGGATATGGAAGGCATTGACCGTTCTGTGCTGCTGCCGCTGTGTTCCCCTGAAAATATGGACTTTTACGGTGTCACCGGCAATACAGAATGTATTGAAGCGGCGCGGAAACATCCCGACCGTTTCGACTGCTTCTGCAACATTGACCCCCGCGCCATGTTCAACACGGCTGACGGCAAGATCCGTGATCTTTTCAAGGTCTTCAAGGATCTGGGCTGCAAGGGTCTGGGCGAGATCTGCGCGGGACTTCCGGTGGATGATGAGCGCTATATCCGCATCTTCCAGACGGCGGGTGAATTCAAGATGCCTATGATTTTCCACTTCCAGCGTCCTGACAACACCAGCTACGGTGCCATTGATGATCCCGGGCTGCCCCGGCTTCAGAAGGCTCTGAAGCTCTGTCCTGACACCATCTTCCTGGGTCACTCCCCCTGTTTCTGGAACGAGATCGACGGCGAGCTGACCGGTGAGGAAAAGGCTTCATACCCCACCACACCCTACACGAAAAAGGGTATTCTGTGGGATATGTTTGAGCAGAACCCCAACCTTTTCGGTGACTGTTCTGCGGGCAGCGCCCACCGGGCACTGAGCAAGGATCCCAAAGGCTATGAGTTCCTTGAAAAGTTCCACAAGCAGGTCTGCTTCGGCACCGACCGCTTCACCGGCATTGATGAACCCATGCCCCCCATCATTGAATATCTCAAAACCGGTCTTGAAACAGGCAAACTCTCAAAGAAGGCTTATGACGCCATCACCTTTGAGAACTATCTGCGGATCACCGAATAAGAGTTTTCTCTGTACTGAAAAGCTCCGGCGCGTCAAAACGCCGGAGCTTTTTGTATTGTTCCTTTTCCCGTTAATTTACACAAGTTTTTCGGGCAAAGGAAACTTAAAAAATCAAAAACGCGAAAGCGGCAATGATCGCCGCAAGGATAATGGCACCCCACAGGAGCCAGGAGGGTCTGCCGGAGCCTGCGTGTCCGGGAACATCAAAGGCGCGCTCCTCAACAGCGGCAAGGGATACACGCCGGGGCGAATAGAGCCGTTCTTTGATGGCGCTGAGCCTGCTGCGGACTTCACTCCAGCTTTGGGGGCGGGCTGCCGGATCTTTGGCAAGCATGGAGTCGATGTAAGCGGCAAGTTCAGGATCCATATCCGGATTGGCCTCAAGAAGCGCAGGGGGCATCTTTTCCAGATGCGCCATCTGAAGCTCTTCAATGGAGCCCGTAAAAGGCGGTATCCCTGAACTCAATTCAAAAAACATGACGCCGAAACTGTAAATGTCGCTGACAGGCTGAGAACTCCCCATCCCGGCAGCGACTTCGGGGGCCATGTAAAGAGGCGTGGCAACGATCTCATCGGCACCCGCGCCGCTGCCCACTCCGGCAAGTCCCAGGTCGGCAAGTTTCAGCTGCCGGTCGCTGCGGCGCACCAGAAGGTTTTCAGGTTTGATATCCCGGTGGATGATCTGCCTTGTGTTCCAGGCGTAATCAAGGGCATCGGCAAGCTGGATGGATAATCCAAGAAGAAATTCCAGAGAAAGCTGCTCCGGTGCTTCAGTGCGGATCGCTTCAATGGAGCTGCCGTCAACATACTCCATGACAAAGTAGCACAACCCCTCCGGCGTCCTGCCCGCTTTGATGGCTTGAACCACGTTGGGGTGTTCCAGTTTGGCGGCAGTTTTGCTTTCCCGGAAGAAATCATTTATGGAGTCCCGGTCTTCAGCAAACTCCGACTGGAGGATCTTGAAAGCGAAAACCCGGTCCATCATCAGATGGCGGGCAAGATACACCACTCCGTAGCTGCCGTTGCCGAGAAGTTTTTCAAGCCGGTAGCCGTCTATTACCGCTCCGATAAGTTCCTCCGGAGCAGGGAAGTTTTCTGCTGTATTTTCCATGATAGTTATAATATAATGCGGTAACATGTGTTTGTCAACACCTTAATAAAAAAAATTGCAAACCTTGCCTGCCCCGGAAACATTTCCCGGGACTTTTCCCAATTCCGGAAAAGATATTCTTTAAAAATCGGAAAATGTTTCAAAAAAAATTAAAAAAAAAGGCTTTCCACATTTGAAAAAAAGCGATTCCGGTATTATCTTACATTATGTGTATACATCCCAGACGGCTGGAGCGTGCAGCATTTAGAGAATCACGCTCTGTCCCCGCTTCGGGTACAGCGAAAAAATGAGAATGGAGTTTGAGCTATGAAGTACGATTTTACTGAGTATGTCACCAAAGATTCGGTCATGACTCTGACCGGAACTACCAAACTTGAAGTGATGGATCAACTTATCCAGAGAGCAGCGGATCTGACCAAGCTCAACCGCGACCTGATCTTCCGTCTGGTGTGGAAACGCGAACAGATGATGACCACCGGTATCGGCGGTATGCTGGCACTGCCCCACATCAGAACCAATGACATCCTTCACCCCTATGTCATCGTCGGCGTCACCGAATCCCCCATTGCTGACTACCAGTCACAGGATGACCAGCCCGTGCGCGTCATCGTTTTCACCGTGGCCCCCGATGAGGACTCCGACGCTTATCTGCGTCTGCTGGGCAGCATCTCACGCAAGCTCCGCAACGAGCAGCTTGTTGAATCCCTGATCCTTGCCATGCCCAACACGGTCAAGATCCTTGAAACGATCCAGTCTGAGTGCAAGGAAGAAGAATAATCATGAAATCCGCCGCTCCGGTTGCCGAACAAGCCAAGGCCAGAATTGATTTCCGCTGCCTGACACAGGATTGCACAGGCGTCGTTGAATTCAATCTCAGAGAGATCGCTGATAAAGATTTTCAGGCGGTCTGTCCGGTGTGCCACCGGGCCTACGCTCTTGATGCCGCGCTGCAGGATAAACTGGAGCGCATGATGAAACTGATCGAGGCCCTCAGAAACTCAGAAGATATTCTGGGCGACAGTGTGGTCTCGGTCAATGTGGCAGGGGGCGAAGTGCGCGTGCCTTATGCTTTGCTCCTGACACGGCTCAACACTCTCATAACGTTGAACCTCGGCGGAACCCCCACAGATTTCCATCTCTG